>CAMNJK010000029.1 GCA_946541435.1 uncultured Bacillota bacterium | reverse complement strand
TAAAACTGTTTCAGTTTCCCGATTTCCTTTGCCCAGACGCCCCAGCCTTCTGTAAGGAGCTTGCGGCCCGCGTACATGGATGCCAGCGAGTCGTCCAGGGGCGGCGCGATCTCGACGATGTCAAAGCCGATGATGTTCAGCTCTGCGAAGAGCTTCTGGATCAGAGTCATGGCCATCCTTGAGGTCAGCCCGCCGAACTGGGGTGTGCCGGTGCCTCCTGCATAGGCGGGATCCAGGGCATCGATGTCAAAGGTCAGATATACCTTATCGAACTGTTTCATCTTCGCGATGCAGTCGTCGGCAACAGCTTCGATCCCCTCATGGTAACAGTCATAAGCTGTTTTGACCTGGAGATCCCTGCCCCTGCTGAACTCGAATTCGTCAGGCTCGATGGACCGGATCCCGATGAAGTAAAGGTTCTTTTCCGAGCCGATGTTGGACATTTCCAGCGCTCTCTGCTCAGTGGAACCGTGGGACAGGGGATCCCCTTCCAGTTCATAGCTCAGGTCCATATGGGCGTCGATATGGATGATCCCGAAGGGCTCATCCAGCGCTGCGTTCACGCCCCGCTCCACCGGGATGGTGACGGAATGGTCCCCGCCGATCATGGTGAAGCGTACCCCCGCCCTTACCAGCCTTTGCACATAGTCCTGCACTTCCGCGAAGACCTCGTCCCGCGGGCCCTCGAAGTTGCCGGCATCCAGTACGGCGAAATCATCGAAGTAATCCAGCCGTTCCGTGCAGGGGGTGGCGTGGTCTGTATTGGCCCGGAGCAGATCCGGCGCCTGGGCTGCGCCGCCCCGGTAGCTGACGCCGCCGTCATAGGGAATGCCGAAGATGACAGCATCCACATCGGCTGCTTTCGCTTCCGGCCTGTTCAGGCCGAACCATGTTTCCGGTTTCATGGCGTGTTCATTCTTCTGATTCATATCCTTGTTCTCCTGTTGATTCTGACTTATGATACAGCCTTCTATTTCATGTTGATGAATACCAGCCCGATGACGCAGATCCCAACGCCGACCAGCTTGTTCCACTGCAGCGGCTCATGATAGAACATAAAACCGACAAGGAGCAGAACCGCTGCCAGGAAGACCGATTGGATGATCGCGGCTGTACTCACCTGCCAGCCCGCCTTGTAGGCAAAGATGAATCCAACTTCCAGACCGACCAGCACCAGCCCGAAGACAAACGGTACCCAGTTCAGCTTGCTGTACTCCGCCAGCAGATTCGCGCTGCCGCGGTTCAGGGCGAAATACAGGCCTCCGCTGGCAAGCAGCGCGATGAAGTAAGTGACTGTGAGCGCCGCCAGAGGATCGATCCTGGAGGGCATGGATTTCGCGCAGATCTGATACATCACATTCGCGCCAACGACCAGCGCGATGGGCCATATATAACCAAACATATTATACTCTCCTTTGCTTTACTTATGTCTGTGCCCTTATTATAATAAAGCAAAAGAATAAAGTAAAACGCTGAATACTTTGATAAAACTCAAGAGATTCTTGACGCGGAAGTGGAGAGGATGACGATATGGAAAAAGTAAACGCAGAGGTTTTTCTGAAGGTCGTGGAGACAGGCAGCTTCAAGAAGGCTGCCGATCTTCTGAATTATACGCAGGCGGGGGTCAGCTATATCATCAACGCCATGGAAGAAGAATACGGGCTTAAACTGTTCTACCGGGAACACGGCGGCGTTCGCCTCAACGAAAACGGCAAAGAACTGCTTCCGCTGATCCGGCAGCTCGACAGAGACGAACACTTCATTCGTGAGAAGATCAATGCGATCAAAGGACTCTCCTCCGGCACGGTCCGGGTGTCGACATTCAACAGTGTGTACATCCGATGGCTGCCGGGGATCCTGCGTTGTTTTGAAGAAAAGCACCCCGGGATCAGGGTCGAAGTGATCAGCTGCGAAGATAATATTGAAAACGAGCGCATGATTTTTTCCAGGGAGGTGGACTGCGGATTTCTGGTGGGAAGACCTTCACTGGAGATCGAATCCATCGATCTTGCCGAAGACGCCCTCATGGCTGCTGTCTCCACCGATCACCCCTTCGCGGAACGCAGCGCGTTTCCTCTGAATGAATTGCCGGCGCATCCATATATCATGATCTCCTTTGACAAATCAGATTTCTATGATCTGCTCTTTCAGCCCGGCACCGGGCCGAACACCAAATATGTTGCCGACAATGAATTCGCCGCTATGGCAATGGTCAGTCAGGGACTGGGCATCAGTGTCTTTTCCCGCCTGCTGCTGAGCGATCCGGTATTTCCGGTCTGCTGTCTGCCCTTCGATCCGCCGGTGACCCGGACACTGGGGATCGGCACCCGATCGATGAAGACCTGTACTGCCGCGGCAAGGGAATTTATCCGCTGCGCGGAGAGCTGGATCCATCAGCATACATAACCACTGATTATTGTTTCAGATTTCATGTTCACATTCTACTATGTCTGTTTCCAGTCTTCGATTGCCAGCCCTTTCACTCTGCTGAACTCCCTGGTATTGTTTGTGACCAGGACATCCCCACGTGATCTGGCATGCGCAGCGATCTGCGTATCCCTATCACTGATTCGCATCTTTCGCTGCTCCAGATCTGCAAAAATACTACCAAAATGCCGGGCAGCCTTTGAATCAAATTCCATGACCTGAATGCCAGCAAGAAGGGAGTATATCGCCACACGGTTTTTTGCAGGGGACTTACTTTTGGATATTCCATACTCCAGTTCTCCCAGCGTAATTGTGGAAATACAAAGATCCTTTCCCAGATGTGCCCGTATCCTGTTGTAAATCGCCCAGTCCGGATGTCTAACGCCCATGATGAACGCGTTCGTATCAAGCATGTACATCAAAGCTCCTCCCGTTCTGTTGGGATGTCTTCCGGAAGGCCCTCCGCAAGAAAGTCATCTGTCAACAATGCAGCCCCTATATCAAAAGTTTCGCCAAGTTTTGTAACAGGAGTCAGCATGACTGTGTCTCCGATTTTATTCACAAACACTTCTTCCACATCAAATCGATAGTTTTTCGGAATTCGCACGGCCTGACTCCTGCCATTATTGAATACTTTGGTTGTCTGCATAGCTTACCCTCCTTTTCAGCAAGAGTATATACCATGCAGTGTATCATTACAAGATGTTTCAACTTCAATCATCGATAGCCGTAGTAGGCTCGATATTCCTCTTCAATTCTGTCCATATCATCTTCATAAGGAATATGGTTTTTAACACACCAGTCTTTTATCACCTCAGCGGCTTCTTCATCAGTCATCCGGGGACATTCCGGCATCAGCACGTAGTCATCAGATTGTTCATACTCATCCAAACGCGACTCATCATACCCCGGACAGTCCGGCGCTTTTGCTGCTCCGTAGACCCCTTTATTACTTTTGCGTAAATACCAGTTATAAGCAGGTACATAATTCTTGCAGCTGACTACTAATGCACTCAAACTGATCGACTCCATCATAATCCGTTACCCCAATAGTTTTTATTTCGACAATCGTTGATCGAGTCAATCATAACACTAGTCTTTGTGTATGTCAATTATTTCCTGTTATTTATTTCCATGCCTTTTCCCGCCTGCTCACGGATCCAGTCCAGCCAGGCATCAAAGCCCTCGCCAGACTTTGCAGAAATGAAAAACACGCTGGCCTTGGGGTTGAGCCGCCGGATCCGCTCCTTCACCGCCTCATCGTCGAAAGCGAAGTAGTCCCGCGTGTCCGTCTTGTTGATCAGCACGCACTGGCACACCCGGAACATGAGGGGGTACTTCAGGGGTTTGTCGTCGCCCTCGGGAATGGACAGGATCTCCACGTTCACATGGGCGCCCGTATCCTGCTCCGCCGTGCAGACCAGGTTCCCCACGTTCTCCAGGAAGAGCAGATCCAGATCCGAAGTGTCGAACTCCCGCAGCGCCTGCCGGACCATGGACGCATCCATGGCGCACTCGCCTCCGGTATGGACCTGGATGGATCTGACCCCGGCGGCGGCCATCTTCTCCGCATCCACACTGGCCTGGATATCCGCCTCCATCACGCCCATGCGGAACTCCTCCTGCAGCGCTGCGATGGTCCGCAGCAGGGTGGTGGTCTTGCCCGCGCCCGGAGATGACATGATGTTGATCATGAAAGTTCCCTGCGCGCTGTTCTGCGCACGGACCTCCTCTGCGATCCGGTCGTTTTCATCAAAGATCCCGGCTTTCACATCGATTACCTTGATTGCCATCCCATCCTCCTATCGCTCCAGATACGCCCGGACCTGCCGGTCCAGCCAGCCGCACCAGTCTTCCACGCCTTCCCCCGTGGCTGCCGAAAGGAAAAACACGGGCGCCTCGGCGTTACAGGTCCGAAGGTTCTCCCGGAACCGTTCCCGGTCAAAATCAAAGACCGGCATGGCGTCGATCTTGTTCACCACCACCGCGTCCGCCTCCTGAAACATCAGGGGATACTTCAGCGGCTTGTCATCCCCCTCCGGCACCGAAAGGATCACGATGCTCTTCTCCGCCCCGGTGTCGAATTCCGCGGGGCAGACCAGGTTGCCAACGTTCTCCAGAAACACCAGGTCAAGCTCCTTCGAACCGATCTCGGCCAGTCCCTGGCGGGACATGTCTGCGTCCAGATGGCACATGCCCCCGGTGTGCAGCTGGACCGCCGGGACTCCGGTCTCTCGGGTGATGGTCCGGGCATCCACGTCGCTGTCGATGTCCGCTTCCATGACCCCGATCCTGAGGGGCGCCTTCTCCCGGCGGCGGCGCATCTGCTCCAGGGTCCGGATGGTCCGGATCAGAAGGCTGGTCTTGCCGCTTCCCGGGGAAGACATGACGTTCATATAATACGTTCCCTCATCCTTCAGCCGGCGGCGCAGCAGGTCCGCGTCCCGGTCGTTGTCTTCCAGGATGGTCTTCTTCAGCTGTATGGTTCTCACGTCCATGGTTTCCGTGTTCCTTTCCCTCTTGGCGCAAAGGCTGGCAGGTCCAGTATACCACGCTTTTCTTCCCTTTTCCCGGGAATCATGCTATGATATGGGCCAAGGAGGGCTTCGCCATGACTGATAATTTCGCAAGTATCCATCAACTTCTCCGGGATCAGCTGGACCAGTATGAACAGGCCAAAGCCGGCGTCCCCGCAGACCCCCACCAGCAGGTACTGGCGGCGCTGGAACATCCCTATATGACCCTGCCCGATCATGACGCCTTTCTGTCCGCCCTCCGTCAGGAGCTCACCGCGGAAGAGTGCCGGGCATGGTTCGCCTATCCCGACTTCAGTTACAGGGCCGTACCCCTGCGGCCGGAAGAAGCCGTCTCGAACGCGGACCCGGATCTTAAAGCAAACTTTTCAGCCCTGTCCGGCAGTCTGATCGATAAGGGCTTTCTGACGCCCATGCCGAAGATGGACGGAAGCACCGGGTATCTGAGGACTTATCTTCTGTATCTTTGTTACAACGCGGTCGAAGAAAATTCCGGCACGCTCCTGAACAGGGTCCTGCAGGACTTCTGTGTGTATATCGCCGATGTGGATGGCTCCAGACTCCGGACCATCGCCCCGGAACACCGGGTCCTCCCCAATCCTGTTTCCCTGACGGGCAGACGAACGGATGGCAGGATCGCGATGAATGTTGACATTCCTGATACCAGAGAAGTGATCCCCACGGATCTGTGCGAGGAGATGCTGAGCCGCTGTTCTCATATCGCGGTGATCAACTGCATCTGCCGTCAGACAACGGAAAACCGGGGCGACCGGGGATGTGACTACCCCATCAAAGATGTGTGTTTTCTGTTCAACGAGGCCGCCTACGAAGCGATTCAGGGAGGATGGGGAAAAGAACTGACCCGCGAACAGGCAAGGAAGACCCTGGAAGAGCTGCGGGATATGGGAATGGTCCAGGTCATCAGCAACTTCCAGCACCCCCTGTCCCTGTGCAATTGCTGCTCCTGCTGCTGCATCTGTCTGCGGACACTGGCACGAAATGAAGATACCATGGCCGTTGCCTCCCGGTTCCGCGTTCAGGTGGTCCTCCCGGAGCAGTGCATCGGCTGCGGCAGCTGCGCCGCGGTATGCCAGATGGATGCAGTCAGTTTCTCCGACGCCGGCATCAGCATCCGCAATGATCGCTGCATCGGCTGCGGACAATGTGTCTGCCGCTGCCCCAAGTCTGTGCTGAAGATGAAGGAAGTTCCGGGAACAAAAACGCCTGATCGGTACTGTGTCGACAGGGTCTACCTGTAGCGAGGCGCGTGGATCCATGCATGAAACATCGCTGATCCAATTTACCCTCGATGCCGTTGCCCGCCAGGCGCGCATCCACGGCATCCGGCGCGTGTCGGACATTCGCCTGATCGTCGGTGAGCTCAAAGGAGCCATCCCTGATCAGATGGAGTATGCCTTTCGCATTTTAACAGCCAGCGAGCCCGAGGACGGTCTGTTCGCGGGAACGAAGCTGGACATCGAATACCGCCCCGCCCTGCTGCAGTGCTGTGACTGCGGACACCGGTTCCCTGTGACGGTGGAGACCCTGGCGTCCACGGTCTGCCCCCGCTGCGAAAGCAGTTCCTATCAGATCATCGGCGGGAATGAGCTGCTGATCGATTCCTTCCGCGGGGAATGATGGAACAGCCTAAAGGAAGGCGTACTTGGCGATGAACAGGGCCGCCAGCACGTACATGAGCGGGGTGATCTTCTCCCGTTTCCCGCAGACCAGGTTGATCAGCACATAGGAGATGACGCCGAAGGAGATCCCTTCTGAAATGCTGTAAAACAGCGGCATGGCGATGATGCAGAGATAGGCGGGGATCGCATCCGTCAGCTCGCTCTCCCGGAAATCCAGTTCCTTGACTCCGCTGAACATGAGGAAACCCACCATGATCAGGGCCGGCGCGGCAGCAAAGGACGGGATCGATGTGAACAGTGGCGAGAAGAAGCAGGACAGGAGGAAGAGGCAGCCTGTGGTAATGGCCGTCAGTCCTGTGCGCCCGCCGATGGCGATACCCGCCGAAGACTCAACGTAGGTTCCCGTGGTGGATGTGCCGAGGATCGCGCCGCATGTGGTGGCGATGGCATCGGACAAAAGGGCCGGCCGGATCGCCGGCAGGCGGCCGTCCTCATCCAGCATGCCAGCCTTT
The DNA here is from genome assembly GCA_946541435.1 of uncultured Bacillota bacterium. Taxonomy (GTDB): domain Bacteria; phylum Bacillota; class Clostridia; order Peptostreptococcales; family Anaerovoracaceae; genus Lentihominibacter. The sequence goes on along the minus strand of CAMNJK010000029.1, from coordinate 4,391 downwards.
GCGCTGACACCGATCAGTGTTCCGATGGTATCGAACAGATCCACAAAGAGGAAGGAACACATGACGACAATGAAGTTGAAGATGCCCACATCCTTGAAGCTGACGTGGAAGCACTCTCCGAAGGTGTCGCCCAGCTGTGAAAAATCGAGACTGACGAAACCCGCGGGGAAGAGGCTGAATGTCCCATTCTCCGGATCAGGAACATAGAGTCCGGTCAGCTGACAGATCATACCCAGTCCCCATGTAACCACGATGCCGAAGAAAATCGCCCCTTTGACATTTTTGATGTACAGGATGGCCGTCACGACCAGCCCGATGACTGTCAGGATCGCGCAGATCCCGTGGGAGGTGAATTCCTCGCGGAAGCTGGTGATAGTCACAAGGGTCGACGCATCGACGGACAGACCCGCGTTCTGCAGACCGATGAAGGCGATGAAGAGACCGATGCCCACGGAAACTCCTTTTTTCAGAGGCATGGGGATGGCGTTGAATATCGCTTCCCGCACGTTGGTCAGAGACATCAGAATGAAAAGCAGGCCTTCAATAAATACAGCCATCAGGGCCACCTGCCAGGATATGCCCATGCCCTGCACGACCGTGTAGGCAAGAAAGGCGTTCAGCCCCATCCCGGCCGAGAGCGCGAAGGGCAGGTTGGCCATGAATCCCATGCAGAAGCATCCGATCACCGATGCCAGACAGGTGGCGATCAGCACTCCATGGGGATTCATTCCCGCGTCCCCCAGGATACTCGGATTGATCGCGAGAATATATGCCATGGTCATAAAGGTGGTCACGCCCGCCGCGATCTCCGTTTTCACGGTGGTATTGTTTTCTTTGAGTCTGAAAAATTTATCCATCGATGATCAGCGCTCCCCCAGATCCCTGACGATCCGCTTTACCAGCTTTACCATACGGCCTGCCGCTTTGTCGGCGTTCTCCTGGACCGCTTCATGAGACGTCCCGTCATCCACCACATTCGGGCAGTAGTTGGTGACGCAGTTGATCCCCAGGACTTTCACCCCCATGTGCCGCAGAGCGATGGTCTCAACGGCGGTGCTCATGCCCACCGTATCAGCCCCCAGGGAGGCGTAAAGTTCCGCTTCCGCGGGTGTCTCAAAGGTCGGGCCTGTCACCTGGAGGAATACACCGTCCTTCAGGTCCACGCCAACCTGGCCTGCCGCCTTGTGGGCGATCTTTCTGAGCCCTTTGTCATAGCTCTCGGCCATGTTCACAAAACGGTCTCCCAGATCTTCATCATTCTGTCCGATGAGGGGATTGGGGACAAAGGAAGCGATGTGATCATTGATGCAGACCAGGTCTCCCGGTTTGAAATCTTTCCGCATGCTGCCCACCGCGTTCGTCATGATGACAGTCTCTGCCCCAAGCTTGGCCATGATCCTGTCGGGGGTGACGACTTCCTCCATGGAATACCCCTCATAGTAATGGATCCTGCCGTCCATTATGATCACCGGAACGCCCTCCAGATAACCCAGGATGTACCTGCCCGCATGTCCTTCCACCGTGGAGCGGGGGAAACCCTCGATGTCTTCGTAGGGGATCTCCTGTACGATCTCCACTTCGTCCGCCAGCGGATGCAGGCCCGAGCCCAGAACGATCCCCAGTTCCGGCTTGAAATCATTCTCGATCCGGATACTGTCCACCATCGCGTTCAGATCGTGCTCGGCCTTGAGCGGCTCGGTACTTTCGCTCTGGCCGCAGGCGCATAAGCCCAGTACCATCAGAAACGCCAACAGCGGCGCCAGCGCAAACCCTGCAAATTTCCTGGTCATGATCATTCCCTCCCTGCTTCGTCTATTCTACCATTTGATGTATAATAGGGTCAATTCAAGAAGAAGATGCAAAAGCAGGCCATGCTGCCTGACAGAAAGAAGGTACCCATGACATTATTTGGAGGCGTTGTAGAGATCTCCGGCATCTCATTTCAGCTGTTTTCGGTTTTCGCGGTGATCTTCGTGGGCTACCTGATCGGAAAGATCGAGATCAAGGGGATCAGTCTCGGAACCGCAGGTGTGTTTATTGCGGCCCTTTTGTACGGAGCCATCTTCGGCGATGACATCCACCAGACCCTGACCCTGCACGACAATGATCTGACCTCCGCCGCCTTCATGATCATTGAGGACGCCGGTCTGATCCTCTTCGTCGGGTCCGTGGGACTGATGGCCGGCCCCAGCTTTTTCAGGAATCTGAAAATGAACTTCAAGTCCTACATCTTCATCGGTTTCGTCATCATCCTCACCGGCGCCCTCACCTCTCTTGCCTGCTTTTACGCGGGACAGGTCTTCATTCACGTCCCTGCGGAAGCCGCGGAGCTCGGCGTCACCGAGAGCCAGTATATGATTTCCATGATCACCGGGATCATGTCGGGGGCCCTTACGTCCACACCGGCTTTTTCAGCGTCCCAGGCGACGGCTGCCACCCTCGTTCCCCCGGAGGCTGCTGATTTCATCCGGGACGTCATCACCACCGGGCACGCCATCGCCTATATCTTCGGCGTCGTGGGCGTTGTCCTCTTCGTACAGTTCGTTCCCAGGATCCTGAATGCCGATATGGAGCAGGAAAGAAAGCTCATCTCTCTGGTGGACACCGGTCAGGGTCCGGCCGGTTCCGAACTCCAGACCGACAGACGCCACCAAAAAAGCCGCATCCAGATCGACTCATATGGATTGGCGGCTTTTGGACTTGTGGTTGTGGTGGGCATCTTCATCGGGATGATCAAAGTGCCCCTTTCTTCCCAGGGACTTTCCGGGACCACCTTCAGCCTGACGACCACAGGCGGTGTACTGATCTCGGGTCTGCTCTTCGCTCACTTCGGACACATCGGCCCCATCAGCATCAACGCGAATCCGCGGGTCCTGGAAGTCCTGCGGGAGCTGGGGCTCGTCTTCTTCCTGATCGGCACGGGCATCCCCGGCGGAACATCCTTCGTGCGATTCTTCCATCCGGTCTATTTCCTGTTCGGTGTGATCATTACCATCGTCCCGATGATCCTCGGCTACTTTGCGGCCAGGAAACTGCTCCGGCTGCCGCTGCTGAACGCCCTGGGCTCCATCACGGGCGGAATGACCTCCACACCGGCCCTGGGCGCGCTGATCCGGACTGCGAAAACAGACGACGTGGCGTCGTCCTACGCGGCCACCTATCCCTTCGCCCTCATCTGCGTGGTGGTCGCATCCCAGTTCCTGATCCTTCTGCTGGGCTGATGCTGACGGCCCCGGCGGGGCGGTCATTTTACCGTGACCGTTACCGATCTGCAAACGCCGCTCTGGCTGTAAACATTGATCTTCGCCCTGCCGGCCGCAACCGCCTTGACCACGCCCTTGTCTGTGACCTGGACGATGGCCGGATCCGCTGATTCATAGCAGATGGCTCTGTATTTTCTCACCCTGCTTTTCTTCGGCGGCTTGATCTTCGCCTTGAGCCGGGTCGTCTGCGCCTCCTTCAGCGTGATCGCCCGGGTCTTCCTGAACTTATGCAAAGGCTGGCCGGTCCTGCTGATCTTCGCCTTGACGATGACCGCCGCAGGATTCGCCTTTTTCAGGTTTCCTCTGGTGGAAACATACGCTGCTTTGGACGTGGATACCACCAGGTCGTCCCGGTCCAGCGCTACCACGATGAACCGGTAGTAGATCGCCTTCTTCAGCTTCTTTTCGATCTTCTTTACGGAGAATCTGTTCTCCTCCAGGGTGGCCAGCCTTTGGAAATGACTGCCGCAGGCGCTGCCGTAGACCGCATAGGTCACCGCGTCCGTCTGCTTCTTCCATTTGAGGCTGATGGCCTTCTTTGTCTGCCTGACCGACTTGAGCATCAGGGGCGCGTATCTGGTCCCCGCGGGGTCTTCCTCCGCATCTGCAGCTGTGATGGCCTGATCCACCGCGATGAAGGAAGCGCCGTGGCCTGCCGGCGTGCCGTCATCCCCCATCCGGTCCGGATCTTCTCCGGGGGCAGGCGCTGGGTCGGGGTCGCCTCCCGGCGTCGGGTCAGGATCGTCTCCCGGCGTTGGGTCGGGGTCCGGCTCCGGTGTCAGCCTGGGTATCGTTTCCCTTTCGATGTGAGAGGGATCACGCCAGCATTGCCGGGTCTTCTCTCCCTCCTCTTTTTCCGTGGGCTCTTTGGTGATGGTCCACTCGCCCCAGTCATGGCCCAGGGCTTCTTCTGTCCGGGTCTGGCGGCTGAGCTCCTCGTGGCATACTTCGCAGTAGATCACGGCTTCATAGGAGCCGGTTTCTTCGCACGTTGCCTTCGTTTCCTTTTCTCTTGCCTCGTCGCCCCACTGGTGGTGGGCATAGAGTAAGGCAGTCAACGACAAGAATTAAATGTTCAGACATGTTGAGAATCCTGTATATCTTCTCCTGAGACCTGATTAGTTCATT
>CAMNJK010000028.1 GCA_946541435.1 uncultured Bacillota bacterium | reverse complement strand
CTGCTGAAGCCGACCTACAGCATCGCCGACCCCTACATGTGTCTTTATGATTTCGAAGATTACTGCCGGGCCCATCAGGAGATCCGGGAGGCCTATACCGACCGGGCGCGCTGGGGCAGCATGTCCATCACCAACATTGCCAAAGCGGAACGGTTTGCCGCTGACCGGGCAGTGAAGGAATACGCCGACAGGATCTGGCATACCAAGGCGGTCACAAAATGATCTCGCTGGCGGAAACAGGAGATATCCTGGACCGGCTGGCGGAGGAGCTGCCGCCGGAGTTCTACCGTGAACTGAACGGCGGCATCCTGCTGGTGCCGGAGGCCAAGCAGAGTCCCTACGGGGAGGATCTGACCATCCTGGGGGAATACTGCGTTTCGTCCCTGGGACGGATGATCAAGATCTACTACGGATCCTTCGCCCGGATGTACGGCTGGATGGATGAAGACCAGCTCACTGTTGAGCTGCGGGAAGTGCTGCGGCACGAGTTCACCCATCACATCGAGTCCCTGGCGGGGGAGCGGGGGCTGGAGATCAAGGACGAAGAACAGATCCGGGCCTATCTGGAGGCCTGCAGCAAGGACGCCCCCGTCCGGAAATAAAACAGATGAATGCGGGTTTTACCCGCATTTTCTTTTTTCGCAGGGCAAAACCGGTCATCTGCCGAAGTGTGCCCCAAAGCCCAAAGAAAGAATGCTGTGAAACATTGTAAAATCCTTCCGGTTTCAGTATACTATAGTGTGTAGAGTCAGCTTTGCAAAAGGCTGGAAAGCAGGAACAAAGGAGGCTGGACAATGTTGACCATTGATGCGCTCAGAGAGATGGGCGTCAAGCCGGAGGAAGGCTTGAACCGCTGCATGAACAATGAGGAGTTCTATCTGAAGCTGGTGAAAATGGTTCCCGGAGATGCCGGGTTTGTGAAGCTCAGGGAAGCCATCGCGGCAGGAGATCTGGAAGCCGGGTTTGAAGCGGCCCACGCCCTGAAGGGCGTCCTGGGGAATCTTTCGCTGACACCCATGTACGATTCCGTGGTGGAGATCACAGAGCTTCTGCGCAGCCGGACGGAAACAGACTACGGCCCGCTGCTGGAGACCATTCTGGCCCAGCGGGACGCGCTGGAGAAGCTCTGCGAATAAGGCGGAAGAAGAAGGCGAAGGACAGGGCAGACCATGAGATCCGGACGCAGGCGGGAACGGCAGAGATATGACCGGCAGAGAGATGGCCGGAAAAGAGGCCTGACAGGCAAAACCTGGCTGGTCCTGTTTGCCGTGTCCGTGATCCTGATGACCCTCTGTCTGACCGGCTGCGGCGGTTCCGGCGGCGGCAGCGGCGGCGGAAATGACGGCGGGAAAAAAGCTGCTGACGAGGACACCGGTTACAAGGCGCCGAAATTCAAAAACGCTTCCTTTAACGAAAGCGAGGCGGAGCAGGGGAACGGCGCGGCCATCGACCTGTCTTCGGTGGACCAGGGCTATGTGGCGGTCTCGGCCAATTCCGGATCCCGTCTCAAATTCCAGGTGATCAAGGGGGAGGACACCTACACCTATGACATCGATTCCGACGGGGCGCCGTCGGTATTCCCCCTGCAGTGCGGGAACGGCAGCTATCAGTTCAAGGTCATGGAAAACATCGTGGACAGCAAGTACGCGGAGATGTACACTACCTCGGAGGAGGTGGAGCTGAAGAACGAATTCCAGCCCTTCCTGCGTCCCAGTGATTATGTGGATTATTCGAAGAACTCCGATTGTGTGGAGAAGGCCGCGGAGATCGCTGCAAAGGCTGATACGGCCATGGATGTGGTCTCAGGCGTTTATGATTATATCTGCAAGAACGTGACCTACGACCAGGAGAAAGCGGCCACCGTCCAGTCCGGTTACCTGCCGGACCCGGACGAGACTATGCGGACGGGCAAGGGCATCTGCTTTGACTACGCCTCGCTGGCATCGGCCATGCTGCGCAGCCAGGGCATTCCCTGCAAGGTGATCTTCGGCTATGTGGCGCCGGATGACCTGTATCACGCCTGGAACATGTTCTACACCGAAGAGACCGGATGGGTCACGGTGGGTTACGAAGTGGACAAGAAGACCTGGAACCGGCTGGACCTGACATTCTCCGCCAACGGAGCGGACAGCGAGTTCATCGGGGACGGCAGTCATTACTCGGACGTTTATGTATATTAGCGCGCGAAGAGCGAACGGAGAACGGTTATGAGCAAAGTAAAACAACTGGACAGCCTGGGGGTCAGCGCTTTCTGCGAAAGCATGGGGATGATGGCCCGCGCCGGAATACAGACTGACGAAGCCATCGCCCTGCTGGGTCAGAACCGGCAGACCGACGGTGTGCTGGGAACAGCGCTGGAGGGAATGGCGGCAGCAGTACAGGAAGGACAGAGCCTGCACCAGGCCATGGAGGCCTCCGGGATCTTCCCGGCCTATGCCCTGGAGATGGTCCGGGCAGGAGAGTCTGCCGGCCGGCTGGAGGAGACCCTGATGCGTCTGTCCGATTATTACCGGGATCAGAAGACCATCCGGGAGAAACTGAAGGCGGCCATCACCTATCCGGCGGCCATGCTGGTCATGATCATCGTCATCCTGGCAGTCATGCTGGCGGCGGTCCTGCCTGCCTTCACGGAAGTCTATGACTCCATGACCGGAAGCATGACGGCATCCGGCTACAGCTACATCCGATGGGCCTACGGGGTCTGCTGGGTGGCGCTGATCGTCATGGTGATCCTGGCCCTGGTCCTCCTGATCGGGCGTGCCTTCTGGAACGGCGGCAATCGGGCCGGCGTAGAAAAGCTGCTTCGGAAGATCCCCATCTGCAATGATATCCTGCGCAGCATGGGCCTGTTCCGGTTCACTTCCGCCCTGGAAACTTTCCTTGCCAGCGGCGAGATGCAGGACACAGCAGTTGCCGAGAGCATCCGGATGACGGATTGCCAGCCTTTGGAAGAGCAGCTTAAGGCCTGTCTTGTCCGGATGGAGGATGGCCACAGCTTCGCCCAGGCAGCCTACGATGAAGAGCTGCTGGAGCCGGTCTACGGCAGGATGCTGCTGGCGGGGGAACGCAGCGGCAGCATGGAAAACGTGCTTTCCCGGCTGACCAAGCTGCTGGAAGAACACGCGGGCAGTCAGGTGGACCGTCTGGTGGGCACCATCGATCCCCTCCTTTCGGGGGTGCTGATGGTCACTGTGGGCCTGGCCCTGCTCAGTGTGATGCTGCCCCTGATCGGCATCATGAACGGCATCGGATGATCCCGGAAGAAACGGGAGACGAAGCGGGGGATGAAGAATGTACTCGGATAAAGTCAAAAAGAGAACACTGCTGATCGTCATCCTGCTGGCGGCCTGCATCATCGCGGCCCTGCTGGTGGGGCAGGCGGTCCGCGACAGCAGGGAAAACCTGCGGGAGGAGAGCGTGGGCGCCATTCGGGAGACCATCCGCAGCGCGGCGCGGCAGTGCTATGTGGTGGAGGGGGTGTACCCCCCGGACCTGACCTATCTGGAGGAGAACTACGGAGTGAAGGTCAACCACCGGGATTACTTCGTGACCTATGACGCCTACGCGCAGAATCTGCCGCCGACGGTGAAGGTTACGATCAGACAGTAAGGCAGAAAGCAAGTCAGACAGTAAACGGACGCAGGAGAAGAAAAGATGCGTGAAAAAACATCTCCATTAGGATTCTATACCATTGGGATCGCGGCCCTGTTCATGGTGGGCTTTCTTCTGCTGATCATTTTCAGCGCCCACGTCTACCGGGATATGGTGACGGCCCAGCAGGACAACAACCAGACCCGGGCCCTGCGGTCCTATCTGGTGACCTGTACCGGCGGGGCGTCGCCGGACGAGATCTTCGTCCTTGACGGCGAAGAGGGCGACCGGCTCATGATCCGGGACGCGGGGACGAAGTACGGACTGCAGATCTTCCTGCACGACGGCACCCTGATGGAGAGCTACGGCAGAATGGACGCGGATGCGGATCCGGCGGAGGCCCAGCCCATCGCCGGGACGGATGTGTTCGAGGTGGAAGAGCTGTCCGCGGATGTGTATGCGGTGACCACGGATGCCGGGCGCATCCTGCTGCATCTGCAGCAAAAGCCTTCGGCCGTCCAGGAGGGAGGTGAGGATCAGTGAAGAAGGAACGTTCCATGACAGCCTTTTATCTGGAGACCCTGCTGATGGTGCTGATCTTCGTCGCGGTGATCGTCATCATTTCCCAGGTGCTGGGTCTGGCCAAGGAAAAGAGCCGTGAAGCGGACCAGCTGAACAGCGCGGTCTGTCTGGCCATGAACGCCGCGGAGGCCGTGTCGGCGTCGGACAGCGACGAGGCCCTGCTGCAGCTGCTGGATGAAAACGGCAATGCCGCGGTGACCGGCGATGGTCAGGCGGATGCTCCGGCCCTCACCGCCTGGTATGACGGATCCATGCGGCCCATGACGCCGGAAGCGGCGCAGGATGCAGAAGATGTCCTGCGGATGGAAGTGACCTGGGAGCCGGAGAGATCCTCCGCCGGGACCTTCGTGAGCAGTGAGATCCGGGTCTATGCAAAGGCTGGCCGGGAGCCGGTCTACACACTGAAGACCGGTCATTATACACAGGAGGTGCCGCGATGAAACAGATCCCCATCAGACTGGGCCCGGTGGCCCTGGTGCTGACGGTCATCAGCATCTGTCTCACGGTCATGGCCATCCTGACCTTTTCCACGGCCGGCGCCGATGCCAATATGGCAGACGCTTTCGCAGGGTCGGTGCAGACCCGGTTTACGCTGGAAAGTGAAGGCCAGGCTTTGCTTCGGGACGCGGATGAACTGCTGGCGTCCGGCGGAGACCTGGAGGACCTTCCGGATGTGACCGCCACTGAAGGCGGCAGTGTGGAGAAGACCCTCTCCAGGGACGGCTATCAGCTGAAGATCCGGCTGCGGGAAGCGGGCGGCAGCTATGAGATACAGGAATGGACGCTCTCGAAGACCTGGGAGCAGAAGGATACCATCGATGGTCTGTGGCAGGGGTTCTGATGCCCCGGGAAAGGAAGAAGTGTCATGGCTATGAACATACTGGATATACTGAAGACAGCGATCGAGACCGAGGCATCGGATATTTTCCTGGTTGCCGGACTTCCGGTGACGCTGAAATGCCGCGGACAGCAGCAAAGGCTGGCCGGGGACCGGATGATGCCCGACGCCATCAATGATCTGGTGGATCAGATCTATCAGGTCAGCGGCCGGGACCGGAAGGTGGTGGACCAGGGACTGGACGATGACTTTTCCTTCGCAGTGGCGCAGATGGGAAGGTTCCGGGTCAACGTGTTCCGCCAGCGGGGTTCCCTGGCATCCGTCATCCGGGTCATTCGTTTCGGCCTGCCGGATCCTGCGTCTCTGGGCATCCCGGAGACAGTCCTGTCCCTGGCAGAAGAGAAGAAAGGCCTGGTGCTGATCACCGGCGCCGCCGGAACGGGCAAGTCCACCACCCTGGCCTGCATGATCGACCGGATCAACAAAAGCAGGAGCGGGCATATCATCACCATGGAGGACCCCATCGAGTACATCCACCGGCATGAGCAGTCCATCGTTTCCCAGCGCGAGATCTCCATCGATACGCCGGGATACCTGGAATCCCTGCGGTCCGCGCTGCGTGAGAGTCCGGACGTGATCCTGCTGGGTGAGATGCGTGACTTCGATACCATCTCTGCGGCCATCACCGCGGCGGAGACCGGCGTGCTGCTCCTGTCCACACTGCACACCAGCAGCGCAGCCAACACCATCAACCGGATCATCGACGTGTTCCCGGCCAACCAGCAGCAGCAGGTGAAGATCCAGCTGGCCCAGATCCTGCGGGGCGTGGTATGCCAGCAGCTGGTGCCTTCGGTGGACGGCGGTCAGGTACCGGTATTCGAGATCATGAAGCAGACGCCGGCCATCCAGAACATGATCCGGGAAGGCAAGCTCCACCAGCTGGATTCCGCCATGCAGGCGGGCGCCGCCGAGGGCATGTGCACCATGGACGGAAGCCTTCTGGATCTGGTCCGCGCCGGGACCATCACCAAGGAGACGGCCCTGATCTCCTGCGTACACTACGAGAACATGAAAAAACGCCTGGGGGCATAGGCCGCCGGCGTTCTGTAAGGATCATCCATATTGGATTCATTCGGAGGCGATCACCGGAAGGGACCGCCTCTTTTTTTAGATATCATTGCGGCGTTACCGCCCCTCGATGCGTCCGCCCAGGGCGGCGTACTCGTCAAAGAATCCCGGATACAGTTTGTTGATCACCCCGGCGTCCCGGATGGTCACCGGCATCCTGGAGAAGCAGGAGGCGGCGGTGGCTGTCATGACGACGATGGGATCGCCGGCCGCGTTGATCTCACCGCCGGTGAGCACCGGTGTCCCGGTAAAGGAAAAACCGGAGCCGCCGTTGGAAATGTCCGCGCCGAAGGCGTCCAGTACCCGGAAGACTGCCATATGATCATCGCAGTTGATGCCGGTCAGCATGGAGGTGCCGCTGGCGTTGGCCATGAGGACGGAAAGGATGGGGATCAGCCCCGGAATGCGGGATGCGTTGATGTTGCAGCCCTTGAGGGCGCCGGAGACCACACCCGCGCTGCCTTCGCCAAGTCCCGTGGCCGCGCCCAGGGAATTGAGCTTGTCCAGGATCTGCCGGGCTGTCTGACTGGAGTCGCCCGCCAGTCCCCGGATAGTCACATTGCCGCCCAGGGCGCCGCAGCCCAGCCAGAAGGATGCCCGGGCCCAGTCCCCTTCGATGGAGAAGGAATCGGGGATCCTGTACTGCTGGTTGCCCGGGATCTCGAAATACGGATAGCCGTAATCATCCACAGCATAGCGGATGGCGATGCCGTACTGACGCAGCACGGACAGGGCCATCTCCGGGATCTCCATGGAATCCGGCATGGTGGTCATGCGGATGGAGCTGTTGCCCGGAAGCAGCGGAAGCCCGAACAGAAGCCCGGTCACGAAATAGGGGTCTTCCCGTCCGGTCAGGGAAAAGCCGCCGTATTCCGCCTGGCCTGACATGGTGCAGATCTCATGGATCCGGTCACGGTCCCGGCGTTTGATCTTAAGACCTCCCCGTGAAAATCTGACATCCCGCCGTTTCAGGACTTCCGTCATGGGCAGGAGAAGCCGGTTGGGGAATTCCGTGGTGCCGGTAAAGGAGACCTTGTGCTTGACCGAAGCCGCGATGGGCAGCATCATGCAGAAAGCATGGCTGTTGCTTCCCACGTGCAGGGTGGGGGCGTCATCCGCCAGCACCCGGAAGCAGGAGATCAGGGTCTCGGTATCTTCGGACCAGAGATCCTGGCGGCGGATAAAATCCGCGGCCAGCCCCGCGTTGGCTCCGGCGGGACTGGCGGCCCCGGTCCGGACCTGGTACAGGGCCAGGGCCTGGCTCACCGCATGCAGCATGCTGTCCGTCACATTCAGACGGGCCTGGAGGGTTCCGTTCAGTTTGGATGGAATCAGAGTGATATCCATTTTACAGTCCTTTCTCTTACAGTCCTTTTTTGATGATGTCTTCAAGATCAGCCGCGGAGACTTCCTTCAGCATGCAGTGCCCCGGGTGATCGGGAACCACCAGGCTGATCCGGCCGCCCTGCATTTTCTTATCGTTCAGAGCCGCGTCCGCCAGCGCCCACGCCGGATAGGGGCAGCTGAGATCGTAACCGAAATATCCCAGGATATCGCAGATGTCATCGCCGTAGCCGGACTCGATCCATTCCAAAGCCTGGCCAGCCTTTGCGATGATCTTCATGCCGATGGCCACCGCCGCCCCGTGGGAGATCTCGTAGTTGCTGCATTTTTCAATGGCGTGCCCCACGGTGTGGCCCAGGTTCAGCAGCTTCCGCTCGCCGCTTTCCCGCTCGTCCGCCTCCACGATCCGCCGCTTGACGTTCACGGCGCTGCCGATGAGCCGCAGCATGGTCTCGGGATGCTCGAAGATGGAGGACACGTTCATGGCGTCGTAGATGATGTTGCTGTCGGCGATAAAGCCCGCCTTCAGGATCTCGGCCATGCCGTCCAGCAGCAGGGGCCGGCCCAGGGTGGTCATCACCGCCGGGTCGAAGAGCACCAGGTTCGGCTGCCAGAAGGCGCCGGCCAGGTTCTTGCCCGCGGGCAGGTTCACTCCGGTCTTGCCCCCCACGGAGGAGTCCACCGCCGCCAGAAGGGTGGTGGGGATCTGGACGAAGTCGATGCCCCTGAGATAGATGGCTGCCGCAAAACCGGTCACATCGCCGGTGATGCCGCCGCCCAGGGCCACCAGCAGGTCCGTCCGGGAGAAGCGGTTCTCCGTCAGATGATCCAGCAGCTGCGCCACGGTCTCCATGGTCTTGTGGGCCTCGCCCCCCGGAAAAACGAAGCTGGTGGTTTCGAATCCCGCGCTGCGAAGAGACGTATGCAAAGCCTGGCCGGGTCCTCCGTACAGAGCCCCCACGGTCTCATCGGTCACCACGCAGACCCTGCGGCAGCGGAGCATTCCTGCCGTGCCGCGCCGCTGTTCCAGTTCGTTTCGGATCAGCCGGCCGGCTTCAGACAGGACGCCGGCCTTGAGAATGACGTCATATGGTTTCGATGCGTTAACGTGAATTGTTTCCAAAAGAGGTTCCTCTCGTTCCTGCGGAAGCCTGCGATGGTGTTGCCGCAGTTGCCTGCGGTCGTGTTTTCCCAGCTGTCTGCGGCCACGTTTTCGCAGCTGTCCGCGATGAATTTCAGTTTATTTTATCACAGATGAAAAACCGGCGAAATACGCAGGCCGCATTTCGCCGGAAGATTTCTGATATACCGGACAGGGGTCTGCCCGCCGGGTTCGCCCAGGCGGTCTGCCCTGCCGGAACCTGCTTGTTTGGCCGGTCCGGCGGATCTACCAGAAGAAGTTGTTGAACAGATCGCTCCAGCTCTCGATGTCCTGCTGCCCGCTGCCGGGGTTCAGGCCGCTCTGCGGCTGATCCTGACCATTGCCCGGCGCGTTTCCATCTGCTCCGTTCTGTCCGTTCGGAACGCCGTTCTGATCCTGGTTGTTCTGGCCCTGGCCATTCTGATCCTGACCATTCTGGCCGCCGGTCGACTGGGTGTCGGGGACAGCCTGCTTTTCTTCCAGTTCCAGTTTGATGTTCTTCTGTGTGCCGTTCCGGATGATGGTGAAGGTCAGCTTGTCACCGACTTTGTGGGCGGTGACGATGGCAGACAGATCATCGAAGGAACCGATTTCTTCTCCGTCGACGGCATAGACCTGATCGCCTGCCTGGAAACCTGCCTCTTTGGCGTTTTCACCATTGACACTGTATATGAATACCCCTGTATTGCCGCCGCCGAAGAAGGAATCAAAGGAATTGAAGGTGTCTCCGTTGTTGCTGAAGCTGCCCTCGGTATAAGTCATACCGGTGGAGGGCTGTCCGCTGACATAGCCCTTGTCCTTGAGCTGCTGGGCCACATCCGCCGCTGTATTGATGGGGATCGCGAAGCCCAGACCTTCCACATCGGAACCTGCGGATTTTGCCACCACCAGGCCGATCAGCTGGCCGTTGCTGTTGAAGAGGCCGCCGCCGGAGTTGCCCGGGTTGATGGAGCTGTCTGTCTGCAGGAGATGGAGGGTCTTGCCGTCGATGGCCAGTTCTCTGTCGGTGGCACTGATGATACCGGCTGTTACGGTACCGCCCAGTTCACCCAGAGGATTGCCGATGGCGACGGCCAGGTCGCCTACTTCCAGGTTGTCGCTGTTGCCGTAGGTGGCCGGTGTCAGGCCGGACGCCTTGATCTTGATCACGGCAACGTCGTTGGTATCATCTGTGCCGATCAGCTCGGCTTCATATTCTTTTTCGTCCGCTGTGGTCACCTTGATCTTGCTGGCGCCTTCAATGACGTGGTTGTTGGTCATGATGTAGCCGTCTTCGCTGATGATGACGCCGCTGCCGGCGCCCTCGGTGACGTATTGCTGCATCCAGGTATCAGAGGAAACTGCTTCGGTCCGGATCTCTACCACGCTGTTTTTCGCCGCGGCGGTGATCTCCTTCACTGTCATGTTGCTGCCGGTGGCCTCTTCCAGGGTGTATCCCGCGTTGGATACAGCGCTGTCATTGGCGGAGGCTGCCGCCGTCGCTGTCTGCGCAGTTGCCGCTTCGTTATGCTGATGCATCATGGAATATCCCAGCGCCGCGCCGCCCAGTCCGAACAGGCAGGACAGACACAGGCATCCCGCGATCAGAAGGCCCAGGGCTCTTCTGGTCAGCATGACGGGAGCAGGTTTTTTCTTCTGCTGCTTCTGCTGTTTATGGATGCTGTCCCTGACAGCCTTGCGGTTGCTGTGGAATTCTCCGTTGCTCCAGGATGCGGATTCAGTCCCGCGGAATCTGTCCCGGGGATCTGTATAGTGGCCCGTCTGCCCCGGATCGAAGCTGGGGTTCTCATATTTGGGCCGGTTCTCGTATGCGGACCTGCCGGCAGCCCCCGCGAAAGCGCCAGCCGCGCCGGCTGCCGCTGACCTGGCCGCGTCGGCCATGCCTGCCGCCGCCGATCTGGCAGCGCCAGCTGCGCCGCCGGAAGGACCTCCGCTTCTGGCTGCCTCTCCGGCGCCGGCGGTTTCATTGGCGATGGAGGACATGTCCGCGGTCTCTCTGGAGTAAGGATCGCGGGAGTAGGGATCGCGGCTGAACCGGTCGGGCGCAGGACCTGCAGCGGATGTTTTGGCTGCAGTCGTCGAAGCGGACTCTGTGGATGCTGCGGATCCGGTGGATGTTTCGGATGCTGCGGCTGTTTCAGATGCCGCGGCAGGCTCGTTCTTCTCCGGCTTTTCCGGCGCCGAAGGTTTCAGGATGAAATTCGGCTCGTAGGAAGGCTGCGGGGCTTCCGGTTTTACAGCTTCCGGATCCGCGGCTTTTGGCTCCTCAGCTTCTGGCTCCTCAGCTTTCGGCTCCGCGGCTTCCGGATCCGCGGCTGGGTTGTCGGCCTTGCCAGATTGTGCGTCTTCAGCCTTTGTGGCTTCGGCCTGGCCAGCCTTTGCATCCTCAGTCGGTGTGGCTTCGGCTGCTGTGTTCTCGACTGTTTTGTCTGGAGTTATCGCGCCCTCGGCTGCTTCGGCTTCCGCTGCTGCCTCAGCCTGATCCGCATCCGACGGCGTCAGAACGAAGTTCGGTTCGTAGTTTGATGTGTCTTTGTTGTTGTCGTTCATCGTTACACCTCACTCGGGTTGGTTCTCTGTTTCACAAGCATACTATAGTACTTGAATATGTGGATTTTGTGAATGTAATATGTGAAAACAGAAACGAATCAGTGAGAACTATGACGTAGAGGGAGGCCGGCCAGCCTTTGCCGGAGAGCAGGAGAAGAAAAATTCAATATATAAGGCCTTTCGATCCACAGAAATATTGAAAAGTCCTTATTGGTCGATGTCATTCGGCCGGAGGTATTGATGTCGTACGCTAATAAACAGGCCAGTCCCATAGATGAGCGAAGGGAATTTACACCGTATTTAGGACTTAACTGCGCAGGTTGGACGCGCAAACAATTTTTGCTGGTTTATGCTCAGAATTGTTTGTCGGTAAACAATTTCAGCGGTTTTGCCCGGGATTTTGTTTGCTGGCAGGTGTGTCGGGTGTAAAAAAATCGGTGCAACAAGATATTCACATATTTCTTTCGTCGGAGCCCTGCAATGCTGGCCCTGCAGGGCCATCTGTAAACAATTATCCCTTCAGAATACCGAAAATTGTTTGGCAGTAAACAATTTCCGGGGTTTTCGAAGGGTTTTTTGGACAAGGGCCAGGGGGCCAA
>CAMNJK010000027.1 GCA_946541435.1 uncultured Bacillota bacterium | reverse complement strand
CCAGAAGCCCCACCGCGTCACCGGAGGGGGAAGCTCTGTCATACACATCTCCGGCGATCATCCCCGCGTCCGGCCGCTCCTCGCGGCACAGCTTCAGGAACTCTTCCGTCCAGTACTTCTGATCCTCCAGCATGGACAGTCCGTAGACGGTCTTCCCGAAGTGAAGATCCGCCAGGTGGAATAGTTTCATCTCTCCGGTCCTTTCTTTTTCTCTTCCGCAGTCATGTTTGTTTTTTCCATTAAAAAAAACTTTGGGCAAGACGTAAGCCGGGTTCTGTATCTGACGATCATCTATCTCGATCTGCCGTTACCGGCAGACTCCAGCGACCTACCTACCGGGCGGCGACGGGCCGCCGCCGGGCCGAAGCCCAAAGCCCTTTCTTGGTCTTGCTCCGGATGGGGTTTACACGAGAACTGTGTTACCACAGCTCCCCGTGAGCTCTTACCTCACGATTTCACCCTTACCACGGACATGTCCGTTAGGCGGTGTGTTTCTGTTGCACTTTCCCTATGGTTACCCACGCCGGACGTTATCCGGCATCCCTGCCCTGCGGAGCCCGGACTTTCCTCATACATCCCGAAGATGCACGCGACCGTCTGTCTTACCCAAAGTTTTTTTCAGTTGTTGATGTCCTGATCCTGCCGATCCCTTCGGCGGAGATCAGAGTGTATATGGATTGGTGTTCGCTTTCGCCTCCAGCACCACCAGGGACTGGCCTGCCTTTGCGCGAAGCTGCGCCGCCATATTCTCCGTAAAGATCTTCTCCGTGCCGTAGTGTCCCGCGTCGATCACGGTGAGTCCGGCCGCCTTGGCAAACTGCGCTTCATGCAGCTTCAGATCGCCGGTGATATAGGCGTCACATCCCTCCCGCGCCGCGGTAAAGATGTAATCTCCGCCGGCGCCGGTACAGAATGCCACCTTGCGGATCTCTGCCCTGCCGCCGTCCACGCATCTCACGTAGTTTGCCGGCAGATCCAGGCAGCGCTCCACATAGGTCCTGAATTCCGGAAAATCCATGGCCACCGGAAGGTAGCCCATGCTGCCCACTTCATCCGGATCATATTCATAAGCGTCTTCATCCGCATCATGGGTGAGCACCGTCCGGCCGCCGTTGAAGCTGATCCGCACGGGTCCGCTGCCGCCGTCGCCCTCCTGGATCTCCTCCCATTCATCGGGCGCCGCCACATTCTGCAGCTTCAGCAGCTTTGCCAGGTACATGTTGTTCCCCATCACCGCGGCATCAAAGGGCAGATGGGATGAATAAACGTCGATCCCGGCCTGCACCGCAGCGATGATATAGCGGCCCACCGGCGTGTCCGGCGTGATGCTCTTCACGGGATGGAACAGCAGAGGATGATGGGTGATGATCATGTCCGCCTTCTGCTCTATGGCTTCCCGGATCACGTCATCGTTGAGTTCCAGGCAGACCAGGACCCGGTCGATGCTTTCCTTATCGGTCCGGATCTGGATCCCTGAATTGTCTTCATCCTCAAACCACTCCGTGGGAGCGATCTCTTCGATCAAATCGATCACTTGTCTGTATTTCATATCGTCTCCTGTTGTAAGGCTCCGGCGTCAGTCTGTGCCTGCAGCGCCCTGAGATAACGCAGGTTCTCTTCTGCTGCTTCTTCTTCCTTCAGATCCCGGTTCCTGGCCCGGCGCAGGTTTTCCAGCCGCAGCTCTTCCTGTCCGATCCTGAGATCCAGATAATCCTCCAGAGGTCCATGGGCGCGCACCGTCCAGGGCGGCACCCGAAGCCGGATGTCCTCTTCATGATACCTGCAGAGTTCCTCCCGGAATCCTGCCGCCAGATCCGTCACTTCCGGATCCGCAGCGGATGGTCCTTCTGTTTCCGGCGGACGCACCGCCGTAATGATCTCCGGCAGAAAACGTCCTTCCCTGACCACGTCCTCGCAGATGATGCGATAGCCGTTTTCCAGCAACCATTTCCGGAGGGGCCCTGCCCCTTTTCGCGGCTGCAGGATAAACTTGCGGAAGGTCTTCGTATGGGCAGGATCTCTTCCCAGGATCTCCCGGATGAGTTTGCCGCCCATGCCGGCGATGATCACGGTGTCCACCTCTGCCGGTTCCAGCACCTGCAGGCCGTCACCCACGCGAAAACTGAGGCCTGATCCGAACTGATAGGCCGCCGCGGTCTCCTTGGCCTTGCGGAGGGAGCCTTCGCTGATATCGGCCAGGATCACCCCGGGACAGATGCCCCGGGCAAACAGCCACACCGGGATCTGTCCATGGTCCGTACCGATATCCGCCAGCCTTTCTCCGGGCGTCACATGATCCGCGATCACCTGCATCCGGTCGCTCAGCTTCATTCTGAATTCATCGATCTGTGCCATGCCTCTGCATCGTCCTGTATCTGTTTACTCCAGATAATCCTTGAGTTTCTTGCTTCTGGTGGGATGACGGAGCTTACGGAGGGCCTTGGCCTCGATCTGCCGGATCCGCTCCCGGGTCACGTCGAACTCCCGTCCGACTTCCTCCAGGGTCCGGGCCCTGCCGTCTCCCAGGCCGTACCGCAGCTTCAGCACCTTCTGTTCACGCTCGGTCAGGGTTCCCAGCACATCCACCAGCTGTTCCTTGAGCATGGAGAAGGCTGCCGCCTCCGCCGGCGCCGGCGCGTCCTCATCCGGGATAAAATCGCCCAGATGGCTGTCTTCTTCTTCACCGATGGGGGTTTCCAGGGATACCGGCTCCTGGGCGATCTTCAGGATCTCCCGGACCTTCTCCACGGAGATGCCCATCTCTTCAGCGATCTCGTCCGGGGTCGGTTCTCTGCCCTGCTCCTGCAGCATCTGCCGGGAGACACGGATCAGCTTGTTGATGGTCTCCACCATGTGGACCGGGATACGAATGGTCCGCGCCTGATCGGCGATGGACCGTGTGATGGCCTGACGGATCCACCAGGTGGCGTAGGTGCTGAATTTATATCCCTTGGTATAATCAAATTTATCGACTGCCTTGATCAGTCCCAGGTTGCCTTCCTGGATCAGATCCAGGAACAGCATGCCCCGTCCCATGTATTTCTTGGCGATGGAGACCACCAGACGCAGGTTGGCTTCACAGAGTTTCTGCTTGGCGTATTCGTCGCCCTGCTCCATCCGCTTGGCCAGCTCCACTTCTTCGTCCGCTGTCAAAAGCGGCACCTTGCCGATCTCCTTCAGGTACATCCGGACAGGATCTTCCACGGAAATGCTCTTGGAAAGGGAACTCTCCAGATCGATCTCCTTCTCGCCGGAGGAGGAAGTGTCTTCCGCGGAGTCCTCATTCTCTGCCAGATTCTCCTCTTCCAGTTCCATGATGTCTTTATCATCCGGTTCGGATTCCTCCAGGATCTCGATATTATGCTGGAAGATCTTCTCATAGATCTCCTCCATCCGGTCCTTGTCGATATCCATGCCGCCAAAAGCATCCGTGATCTCAGCATAAGACAGCGACGGCCGCTTTCTGGCCAGACCCTTGTTGATCAGTTTCTGCAGCACCGCCTCGTCCTTCCCCTGGGAGAACAGTTCGCTCTTGGTCCCGTTGTCCAGGATGTCCCGGATATTCTTCCGGAAAGATTCCAGTTCAACATCGACTTCAGCAGTTTTTTTGTTCTGATCTTTCTCTGACATATTCTTATCTACCCTGCCCTTTCATTTGTTTCTGTATCTGTGCCTGTTCTTTCATCAGGTCTCTCAGCTCGTCCTCCGACAGCGTGCCGTCATCCAGTGACAGCATCCATGTGATCTCCTGATCCCGCTGCTGCAGCAGCTCCCGTCTGATATGATCCACACACTGTTCGAATACGATCTGTTCTTTCTCAGCCGTGACGGCGATCTGTTCGATCCGCTCCAGCAGCTCCGCCTGCTCCGGTTCCAGTTCCTCCCGCAGCGCTGTCAGGTCCGCAGGTCCGGTCCTGCCCGCCTCTGCAGCCTTTCGCAAAAGCTGGTAGATCTGCGCCCCGTCCCCGCCGCGGAAGACCGCGGTATGGATATCGGAGGGGATCGCCGTATATTTCAGATCCATGATCATCAGCCGGAGCAGGTTCTTCTCTGCTTCCGACAGATCGCTGCGCTGATCCTCCCGGGGAGGCGGCGCCGCCCGCACAGGCTGCTCCTGACGCCCGCTCTCATACTCCAGCCGGATGGCCTGGGCTGAGATCCCGGTCTGCTCAGCGATCTTGCTGATGTACATATCTGCTTCCACCGGCCGCATGGACTGCAGCGCGGCGATGATCTCCCGCAGGTAGTCCAGCCTTTGCTGTTCATCCGTCAGATCGTACTTCTGTGAGATCCGGCGGATCTTGAAATCCCCGTAGGGAAGCGCCTCATCCATCAGATCCAGGAAGGCGGATCTTCCCCGCTCCTTGATGAATTCGTCCGGATCCTTGACTCCTTCCACCTTCAGTACGCGGGCCCGCAGATCCTCGCCGTAGAGGATGTCGATCCCCCGCATGGCCGCATTCTGTCCCGCTTCATCCGCGTCATATGACAGAATAACGTTTTTTGTAAACCTCTTGATCAGCCGGGCCTGATTCTCGGTCAGAGCCGTTCCCAGGGACGCGCAGACGTTGCGGATCCCGGACTGATAGAGGGAAATGACGTCCATATAGCCTTCCACCAGGATGATCCGGTCCTCTTTCGTGATCTCGGACTTGGCCAGGTTCAGGCCGTACAGGTTGTTCTTCTTCTGGAACACCTCAGATTCCTGAGAGTTCAGGTATTTCGGATTGCCGTCCCCGATGATCCGGCCGCCGAATCCGATGACCTTGCCGCCGGTGTTGATGATGGGGAAGATCACCCTGTCCCGGAACTTGTCGTAATACCGGTCTCCGGATCTGGAGATCAGACCCAGCTGCAGCAGCTTCTCCCGGGAGACCCCCAGGGACTCCATGTGATTCAGCAGGCTCTGCCACTGCCCGTCCGCGTATCCGATGCCGAACCGGTTCATGGTCTCCTCGGAAATGCCCCGTTCCTTCATGTAGAGATAACCGGGATTGCCGTTGCGGCGCAGCGCCTTATAAAAAAACATCGCCGCCTGCCGGTTGATCTCATAGAGTTCCTTCTTGTGTTCGCTGCCGCCGAAGGCCCCGGTCATATCGATGCCGTACTCCCCTGCCAGCATCTCGCAGGCGCCCTTGAAATCGTGGTTGTAGTACTTCTCCACGAAGCTGATGACGTCGCCCTTGGCCCCGCAGCCGAAGCAGACGAAGATCTGCCTGGCTTCGTTGACATTAAAAGAAGGTGTCTTCTCATTGTGAAAAGGACAGAGACCCTTATAGTTGCTCCCTGCCTTTTTCAGCGTGACGACTCTTCCGATGACGTCAACGATGTTACACCTGCTTTTGATCTCATCGACAATATTGGACTGACTCACCCTGTCTCAGAACCCCTTTTCCCTGAATTTACCGAAGCAGAACTTCCGATATTATATATTTACGATAAAACAAGTCAGTTTTCTTTTTATTTTTTTGTGGTTTCGTCGGAAATTTTCAGGTTTCTTTTTGGGAAGACCCCTAACGCCAGCCTTTGGCCACGAAAAGCTCCTCGTACTGACGGATGGCGTACCGGTCTGTCATGCCCGCCACATGGTCCCTGGCCAGGTCTGCCGGGCTGAATTCACCGCTCATGCGGCGCAGTTCCGCCGGCAGCTCTTCCGGATTGTCCCTGTAGTACTCGTAGAGGGATGTCACGATGGTGGAGACCTTGGGCATGTCCTCTGCCCGCTTCACATTGGGATTGTGATACACATTCCGGAACATGAAGGCCCGAAGGTCGTTCATGACACGGAGCTTCTCTTCACTCAGGCCTGCCGCCCCGCATCCCGCCGTATGCTCGATCATATCCCGCACCAGGGTGTCGATGCGCTGCTTGTGGGTCCGTCCCAGAAGGCGGATGCTCTCTTCCGGCAGATCATCTACCGTAATGACACCGCTGCGGATGGCATCGTCAATGTCATGATTGATGTAGGCGATACGGTCGCTGGTCTTCACCACCTGCCCTTCCAGGGTGAAAGGCGTGACGGGACCGGTGTGGTTGAGGATGCCGTCCCGGACTTCTTCTGTAAGATTCAGCCCCCGCCGGTCCGAACCGCCGGATTCCAGCACATCCACCACCCGCAGACTCTGCACATTGTGGCGGAAGCCGCCGGGATGGATCTGGTTCAGGATGCTTTCTCCGGAATGCCCGAAGGGGGTGTGCCCCAGGTCGTGCCCCAGGGCGATGGCCTCCGTCAGGTCCTCATTGAGCCCGCATCCCCTGGCGATGGTCCGGGCGATCTGCGACACCTCGATGGTGTGGGTCAGCCGGGTCCGGAAATGGTCTCCCTCGGGAGCCAGGAACACCTGGGTCTTGTGCATGAGACGGCGAAAGGATTTGGAATGGATGATCCTGTCCCTGTCCCGCTGATAGACCGTACGGAAATCGCACTGGTCTTCCGGCATCCGCCGGCCCCGGCTCTCATCCGCTTTCGCAGCGTAGGGCGAAAGGATCTCGTGTTCTCTCTTCTCGATGTCCTGTCTCGTGATCATTCCCGGTTCTCCCAAATCATTCTGTGATCATTCCGTACCTGTGGATCCGAATCCCCCGCTGCCCCTGCCGGTATCCGTCAGGGCGTCCGCGTGGACGATCTCCGCCTTCACATAGGCCGCGGCCACCATCTGGGCGATACGGTCCCCGCTGTGCACGGTAAAAGGCTCCTGCCCCAGATTGATCAGGGCGACTTTCACCTCGCCGCGGTAGTCACTGTCGATGGTCCCGATCCCGTTGGCCAGACAGATCCCGTGTCTGACTGCAAGGCCGCTGCGGGCCCGCAGCTGCACTTCAAAACCGGGCTCGATCTCCATGAACAGCCCGGTGGGGATCAGCGCCCGCTCACCTGGCTGAAGGGTCACCGGCGCTGTCATATATGCGCGTATATCCATACCGGCGGCGCCCTCCGTCTCATAGGACGGATAGATGCCCGACCGGCTGATCATCCGGATCTTCATGATTAAACGATCATCCTTTCACAAGTCCTTCCAGATCGAATTCCTTTCCCGTGACCGTGGCGCCGGTGTAATTCCGCACGTCCGCGATCAGGGCGGAAACATCCAGGATGTCCTCCCGGGTCACTGCATCGAAGGACTGCAGTACTTCATCCGTTTCATAGACGCGGTCCAGCAGCAGCTTGTTCTTTCCCAGATTGAACATGCGGCTGTTGATGTTCTCCAGGCCGAAGATGAAGGAACTCTTGACCTGTTCCTTGGCCATGGAAAGCTCGTCTTCCGTGACCCCGTCCTGACAGAGACGGTCCACCTCATCGCGGATGGCTCCGATGGTCTCCGCTGCCTTGTCGTGGGCAACGCCCGCATAGATATTGAAAAAGCCGGATCTGCTGGCAAAGGCATTCATGGAGGCCACGGAATAGGCCAGGCCCCGTTCCTCGCGGATGTTCTGGAACAGCCTGGAGCTCATGCTGCCGCCAAAGATGCTGTTCATCAGAACGAAGGCGTAGTAGCGGTCGTCCCCCAGGGAGATGGACGGCGTGGCCAGGCAGATGTGGGTCTGCTCGATGTCCTTCACCTTCACCCGGAATTCCTGGCTATAGGGATAGACTTCCGGCGCAAAGGCTGGCTTGTCCCTGTTCAGCACGTCCAGGCCCTTCTCAAAAACAGCCGCCATCCGGTCCGGATCGAAATTGCCGGCGATGGCGATGACGATGCTGTCCCGGGAATACTCTCTCCTGTAATAGTCCGTCAGCTTTTCCCGGTCGATCCCGGCCAGGCTTTCCGGTGTGCCCAGAATGGTCCGTCCGATGGCGTTCTTTCCGTTCACCGCCTCGGAGATCTCATCCATCACGTCTTCATCCGGGGTGTCCCTGACCATCTTGATCTCTTCCAGGATCACCTGCCGTTCCTTGTTCATCTCTTCCGTGTCGAAACGGGAACCGGTGATCATGTCCAGCAGGATCTCCGCCCCCTGATAGATATTGGAAGACAGGGTCTTGATATAATAGCAGGTAGCCTCCTTGCCGGTGAAAGCATTGAAGCTGCCGCCGATGCGGTCCACATCTTCCGCGATCTGCCGCGCGCTGCGCTGCCCGGTCCCCTTGAACATCATATGCTCGATGAAATGGGATACGCCGGACACCTCATCTGTCTCATGGGAGGATCCCGTCCTCACCCAGATTCCCAGGGCCGCGGACCGGACGAAGTCCGTCCGCTCCATGATCATGGATGCTCCGTTATTCAGTCGTCTGATCTCGATCATTGTTCGTCTTCTCCCCCGGCAGCGTTTTCGTCTGCGGCAGGCGCCGCCGGCTGGTCAGCGGACTCAGGAGACGGTTCTCCCTCCGCCAGCCTGCCGATCTCCTCGTGGTCCAGGATGGATGCCGCAGCATCATCCGGATCCTCCGTCATGGTCTGTTCCTGTTTCGCCGCGTCGGCTGCTTCCACTTCCTCGATCACTTCCTCAATCTTTGCCAGCGGCGCGTCCGTCCGGATCTGATCCGGAGAAAGGGGCGCCGGCTCGGTCTCCTTGATCAGATGGCCTGCCAGGATTTCATAAAACCCTGCGTGGGTGGAATAAAGATAAGCGTACACCGGGGCCATGAACAATGAGGATATCATTGACGCGCAGATGATGGTCGCATGACTCGTGGTGGCTGTCCCCGTAATGGATTCCAGCAGAGACCCCGGGATCGCGGCCAGGATGGCCCAGCCCAGGAAGGATAACTCCAGGAGGAAGTATTTCATCTTGTTCCCCCGCATCATATATTTGCTCTCATTCATGCACTGCCGGACAGACTTGTCCGGATCATCGGCCAGGACGAAGAAGGCCTGACTGTAGCGGATGGACGCGATGATTCCCGGAATGATAAAAAGACATGTCCAGAGGAAGACAAAAAGGTACTGGTACAGAAAGAGTCCCAGCGCTTTCCCGAAACGCTCGAATCCCAGGAACACATCCCGCGGGCCCACCTGATGTCCGCGGAAGGACGCCAGGAAGTAGATCATCATGCCCAGTTCCATGGCTCCGCTGATCAGAAGCACCCAGATCCCGGACAGGACACTGGTCTGCGGCAGGGAATTGTACATCTGGTGATACATTTCCACGTCCATGTTGTATGTGAATCCATCGTCCGTCAGATAATTGGCGATGTTGGTCCCGAAGAGATCGTTGAAGATCAGAATGGGCAGCTGCATGACGATCAGATAGATGATGACCGCCAGGATGGCGCTCGTCCATTTCCCCCGCAGGGCGTTGCGTCCCAGCTGCCGCAGACTCCGGCACCGCTCTGTAATGATGATGTTCTGTCCTACCATTGTATCCTGCATATATTTATACCTCTTTCATTTTTTCTGTTATTTAGCCAGATTCCATACTAACACAGCCTCTGCCAAAAGGCAATTGAAGAGTTTGTGATGAAACCCACTTTTCACATGCCTTTTCCATACGCTTCAGGTTGAATTTTTTGCCTGGATATGCTACTCTAATATCAAGTTTAAACTGTTGATTATGAGGTAACGAACCATGCAGATCAAAAAGTCCGCAGAAGATTATCTGGAAACTATGCTCATGCTGAAAGAGGAACACGGCTATATCCGTTCCGTTGACATCGCAGAGCATCTGGGGGTCACGAAACCCAGCGTATCCTATGCCACGAAGAACCTGCGGGAAAACGGTTATATCACCATGGCCAGCGATGGCCTGATCACCCTGACGGACAAAGGAATGGAAATCGCTGTGAAGATCTATGAACGTCACAAGGTGCTGACGGAATTCTTCATCAGCATCGGTGTCGATCCGGATATCGCTCAGGATGATGCCTGTAAGATCGAACATGATCTTCACCCCAGCACATTCGAAGCCCTGTGCAAACATGCCGGCATCAAGTGATCCGGACGAAAGGCTACACGATGAGTCAAGCACAGAACGCCGCCATCCACGGGAAAAGGGATGCCGGCGTTCTTTTTTGTCCTATAACCCCCTTTTTTTGGTCCTGTCATAAAAAAAAGCGGCTGCCGCATCAGTTTCCTGATGCAGCGGCCGTTTTTCGCAGTCATATTGTCAGATGCAGCATAAGCTGTATCTGTTCCTGACGGCTGGTCCGCAGTTCTTAGTAGAGGCCTGCGAAGATCTCTTCGATCTCTTCCAGTGTGAGCGGAACATAGTTGTTGCCCAGCAGTCTCTGCTGATTGTCTACTGTGCTCTTCGCAAAGGTCTTGATCTGATCTTCTGTCATGCCGTACTCTTTCAGCGGCTTCAGCTCGATGAGGTTGCCCAGGAACTTGTCCAGCTCATCGTAAACGTCAGCAACGTCGCAACCCATGATGTCAGCCAGAACCTTGTTCAGGATCTCGATCTTGCCGACCGGCTGCTTTCTCATGTACATCTTGAATACTGCTGTGAAGCAGATGAAGTTAGCTTCGCCGTGCGGAATGTGGAAAGCGCCGCCGTGTGCATAGGACAGAGCGTGAACTGCTGCACAACCTGCATTACCGAATGCAATACCTGCATAGTTTGAAGCGATAAGGAAGTCCTTCAGCTGGTCAGCTCTGTTTTCCTTTGTGTTTCCGCCTCTTTCGATGATGGTCTTGTATCCGTTCATGATCATTTCGATCGCCTTCAGGGAATACATCTCTGTGAACGGGGATGCCTTCGGGCTCAGGAATGACTCTGTTGCGTGGATCAGAGCGTCTACGGAAGAAGTTGCGAAGACCTTGTCCGGCAGACCCTGGAGGGATTCCGGAATCAGGACTGCGATGTCAGCATATGTCTGCTCATCAGCAATACCCTTCTTCAGGTTCAGGGACGGGATGCTTGCTACAGCAACGTTGGTTACCTCAGAACCTGTGCCGCATGTTGTCGGAACAACGATCAGCTCTTTGACTCTCTTCGGAGCAACTTTGCCTGTGTACAGATCCGCGACCTTGTCAGGGATCTCGCAAGCCAGGACCTTGCAGCAGTCAACGATCGTGCCGCCGCCGAAAGCGATGATACGATTGTAATCGTACTTGTCCATCTCAGCCTTCATAGCGTCCATCATCTCGTCTGTCGGTTCGCCAGCACCGTACTTTTCCTGATAAACGACCGGGATATCAACGCCTGTGGGTGCAACATACGGTGTGTACATCCATTCGTTTGTTACCAGGATGTCGCCCTTGCCCAGGTTGAATTCCTTCGCGAAATCTGCGAATGTGTCGAAATAGTGGATCGCCGGTACTACTCTTAATGCCTGCATGATATTTTTCCTCCTTAAATTGAATTCCTCTTAATAGATGTTCCTTCTCGGATCCTTATTTGAAATCCTCATAGGAGATCTTTTCCGGGAACATGTTGTTGAAGCTCTCTACGAGTTCCTCTCTGAAGTCCGGATGCGCGATTCTGATCAGAGCCTTGGCTCTTTCTCTTGTTGCAACACCCTTCATTCTTGCGATACCATACTCAGTTACGATATAGTCAGCATCGAATCTGTTTGTGGTTACGCAAGCGCCCTCGGTCAGCAGCGGCTTGATCTTGGACAGCTTTGTTCCGTCCTTCTTGACCGTAATGGAAGGCATAGCGATGATCGCTCTGCCGTTCTCAGCCATCTGCGCGCCACGGATGAAGTCGACCTGGCCGCCGACGCCGGAGAACTGTCTGTAGCCGATCATGTCAGCAGCGATCTGTCCGTAGAAGTCTACTTCGATCGCGGAGTTGATGCTGACATTGTTCTTGTTCTGACATACGACCATGGGGTGGTTAACGTAGTCAACAGTTCTCATCAGGCAATCTGTGTTGTGATCCAGGAAGTCATAAGTTGTCTTGGATCCCATCGCGAAGTTGAATACCATTTTGCCGGTATCGATATCCTTCATGCTGCCGTCGATGGCTCCCTGCTCATACAGGAAGATGGGTCCGTCGCCCAGCATTTCGGAGTGGATTCCCAGGTGCTTCTTACCAGCCAGTTCGTGGCAGACAGCATCCGGAATCGCGCCGATGCCCAGCTGCAGGCAGTCACCGTCGTTGACCAGCTCTGCGCAGTACTTGCCGATCGCTTCTTCTGTCGGGCCGATCTTGGCTGCCGGCAGTTCGAACAGATCTTCGTCATGCTCTACGAACGCGTCGATTTCGCTGACGTCAAAGATCGCGTCACCATAGGTGAACGGGATGTTGTTGTTGACCTGCGCGATGACCGTTCTTGCGGAACGGAGGGCCTGTACTGTGTAGTCCGCCGCGATACCTGTTGAAACTTTGCCGTACTTATCCGGCGGAGTTACCTGCAGGAGCAGAACGTCAACATTGATGAAACCTTTTCTCATCAGGATCGGAATCT
>CAMNJK010000026.1 GCA_946541435.1 uncultured Bacillota bacterium | reverse complement strand
GCGCTTTTCACGCAAAGAAAGACTTGACTAAAGATAGTTAGTCTTTCGGGTTCGAATCCCCTCTATCTCTACAAATAGCGAAAGGATGGGGCAAGCCCATCCTTTCACTATTGGCGGAGACGGTGGGATTCGAACCCACGTGCCCTTGCGGACAACCGCATTTCGAGTGCGGCTCGTTATGACCACTTCGATACGTCTCCGGGTATCGAACAAATGTAAGTATAACCGAATTTCGGCGCTTTCGCAACATGAACCTGCCGCTTCAAGCGTTTTGTTTCTGCGGGCTCCGTCCCGCCGGCACCACGAACCGGAAAGCCTCCGGGCAGATGGTGAACCGGACCCGGCCAGCCTTTGTGATCTCCCCGTCCACGCAGAGCTTCATCGTACCGCCGTTGGGCCGGATCAGAAGCTGCCCTTCCTTCGTATACCGGATCACATCCTTCAGCCGGGGTTCCGAAAGGTGCGTCCCCTTCATGTACTTGGGGAAGAGCCGCACGAAGGTCCGCCGGGGCACATACTTCACCAGGCTCACGTCCATGAGACCGTCATCCGTGGCTGCTTTGGGCAGGCCCATCATGCCGCCGCCGCAAAAGGCACCGTTGGCGATGGCGATGAGCAGGAGTTTCCCGTCGTAAACATCGTCACCGTACTCCACCCGCAGATCTGCGCCCTTCCGCTCGATCAGCATGGTGGCCACACTGGCCAGATAAGCCATGGTCCCTGTCATCAGCGGCATCCGCTTCATCCGGACAGTCAGATCCACCACATTGCTGTCGAAGCCGATGTTGCACATGTTGACGCAGTACCTGGCCACAGACTCGCCGTCGCAGACCCCCTCATACCGAATCAGGTCGCAGGGCTGCGCCTTCCCCCGGATCTGGTCCACCAGGTTGGTGAAGTCCGCCCCCTGGAAATTGCGCACGAAGTCATTGCCGGTGCCGGTGGGGATGCATCCCACCTCCGCGAAGTCATATCCGAAGGCGCCATTGACCACTTCATTCAGGGTCCCGTCACCGCCGCAGGCATAAAAACGCAGGACCTGGTCGGACCCTGTAATATCAAACTTCTCCCAGGCGAAGGCCTTGCACCGCGCCCGCACGAAGGCCTCCCCCTCGCCGGGCTCCGTCGTCTCATGGATCTCATAGTCCAGGCCGGCAGTCTCGCAGACCGCCCGGATGTCATCCTGCAGCAGCGCCGCCTGGCCCTGGCCTGCTCCCGGATTGATCACGAATATGCATTTCATTGCCATACGTCCCGCCTTTCCATCATCATTCAGCAGAGACTGCGGTTTTAACACCTCACGCCGTCAGGATGTCCAGCGCCACCGGCTCATAGAACCTGCGCCGGATCTCTTCCCAGCTCTGGTCCCGGTCCGCCAGGATCCACATGAGCTTGGCCATGGCTGCCTCCAGGGTCATATCCCTGGCCTCCAGGATCTGAAAGGCATCCGCGATCCGGCGGCCCACCTCGTAGGTCTCCAGATGGCTGCCCTCATAGGTGACCTGGGTGGTCATGGCCAGCACCTTTTCCTCCGGCCGGTATTTCCGAAGCTCCTCAAACAGGGTCTGCTCCAGGCTTTGGGGGATTCCCCCGGCGCCGAAGCTTTCGATCACGATGGCATCGTACAGGCGGAAGATCTCCCGCAGAAGATCCGGTTTCATGCCCGGCGTCAGCTTCAGCAGGAATACATTGGGATCGATCTCCGTGCAAAAGCTGGCCTGCCTTTGGTATGCCCCGCCGGAGGTGGATCCACTGCCACCCGGCTTGCAGAAGGCTTCATCCGTCAGGTACCGGACGATCTGTCCATTGTTGATCAGGGCGATCTCCGGCAGGTTGATGCTGGCGAATGCCGCGTAACTCATGGACCGGACCTTCCGGGCCCGGGTCCCCGCGATGACCTTGCCCGCGAACACGATCTGCACACCGCGGGACCGGGAGTCCGCCGCGTAGAGGATGCTGTCCTGCAGATTGGATTTGGCATCGGTGATCTCAAAACCGATGGGGCGCTGGGCCCCGGTCAGCACGATGGGCTTCTCCGAATCCCGGATCAGATAGGACAGGACCGCCGCGGTATAGGCCATGGTATCCGTCCCGTGACAGATGACAAAGCCGTCATAGGAATCATAGTGATCCCGGATCGCCTCCGCCATGCCCACCCAGTGCTCCGGCTGCATGTCCGTGCTGTCGATATGAAAGAGGGATCTGATCTCGATGTCGATATCCGGCCCGATCTGAGGCAGGTAAGCCAGCAGCTGTTCGCCTGTGATCCCGGGTACCAGCCCGTCCGGCGACTGCACTGACGCGATGGTGCCGCCGGTGGTCAGAATGAGAATACGTGTCATGAAAAAGCCCTTCCTGGAAATGTTGTTCCTGATTTGCAGTTTTGCTGATATTATACTACAATACTATCTATGAAACGCAAAATCATTTTTATCGGCAACAGCATCGTGAACGGCTTTCCCTTCAGCCGGGGCAAAAGTTTCCCCGGACTGATCCGGGCTGCTGTGAAGGACGGCAGGGCCGGCTTTCAGGCGGAGGTCATCAACAAAGGGAACAACGGGGAGACCACGGCACAGATCCTGGCCCGGTTCGAGAAGGATGTTCTGGAGCATGCTCCGGCCTGCGCCTTCATCATGACCGGGACCAATGATTTTATCTTCCGGGAGGAAACGGTCTCCGGATGCATGAACAATCTTACCGCCATGGCGGAGCGGGCGGAGGCTGCCGGCGTCCTGCCCGTTTTCATCACGCCCCTCTTCGTGGATGCCGACAAGGCTTCCCGCATGTGGATGGCGGGTCTGGGCATCGACTACCGGGAGGTCAACCGGGAGATCCAGTCCCTTTCGGACACCATCCGCGCTTCCGGCCGGCTGGTCCTGGATCTGAACGCGGCCTACACCGCAAAGGCTGGCCGGACCGCCGAAGAGAATGCTCCCGGTACATACATCGACGGGGTCCACCCCACCCAGGCAGGCTACCGGTTCCTGGCGGACCATACCCTTGCCTGGATCAATAAACACTTAGAAGAACTGAAACTGCTCTGATAGGAGGACAGAATGAGACTACGAAAAGAACTGGACGAAATGCAGGAAAAGGATATCCTCCTGATCGCGCGGATCTCCGATGCCCTGGCCCACCCGGCCCGCATCAAGATCTTCCGCTATATCATGGAACAGAACAAATCCCGGACCCAGGTCTGCAACAAGGATCTGGTGGCCTACTTCGACTACTCCCAGGCAACCATCTCCCAGCACGTAAAAAAGCTGGTCCAGGCCGGACTGGTGCAGGTGATCCGGAAAGACCGCTTTTCCTATTACTATGTGCATCTGGGGGTGCTCAACGACTACCTGACCGCCACCAAGAAATTCGAGAACATGGAGTGAGAAGACTTAACGCAGGCTGTCGATGCCCTGGTTGGCCAGGGCGTCACACCTGTTGTTTTTTTCGGTGACGTATTCGAAGTCTTCGTATGTAAAGGCCGGCCCGTTCCACTCCTGGAATTTTCGATAGAGCTTCTGCGTATCCGTCTGGGGGCTGTCCAGGTTCACATGGCCCTTGACCCGGAAGAAGCTGATCTGATGCTGATCAAGGTAAGGGAGCAGCTGCTCCCAGAGATCCTGGTTTTCCACCGGGGTCTTTTTTGATGTCTTCCAGCCGTTCTTCTGCCAGTTCTTATACCAGCCTTTGCGGAAGCAGTCCATGAGATAGCTGCTGTCGGAGAACACATAGATGGTCTGGTCCGGCTTCCTGATGGCCCGGAAGGCCTCCAGCAGGGCCGTCATCTCCATCCGGTTGTTGGTGGTGTTGGGTTCCGCCCCGAAAAGCTCCTTCGATGCGCTGCCGAATTCCATCACTGCTCCCCAGCCGCCCAGGTTCTCCTCGCTCTGGTTCCCGGCGCAGCCGCCGTCCGTATAGATCCTCAGTATCCTGTCATTGTACTGCATCATGCTCCCTCTCTGAACTCCTTCGGGCAGGCCCCGGTTACCGGTTTACTTATGATAGGTCTCGTGGCGGATGATCTTGAAGCTCCGGTAGATCTGCTCCAGCAGGATCACCCGCATCATCTGGTGGGGAAAGGTCATGGCCGAAAAGGACAGCTTCAGGTCTGCCCGCCGGCTCACCTCCGGGGAAAGCCCCAGGGATCCGCCGATGATGAAATCCACCGTGCTCCTCCCCCGGATGCCCAGCTGCTCCACATGATCTGCCAGCTGCTCCGAAGAGAAGGACTTGCCCTTGACCTCCAGGGTGATCACGTAGTCCTGCTCCCGGATCCGGCGCAGGATCTCCCGGCCCTCCGCCTCTTTCACCGCCAGCTCATCCGCCGCCGACGGATTGGCCCTTAAGGGACTCTCCTTCAGTTCGATGATCTCCAGGCTGCAGTAGCTGCCAAGCCGCTTGGCGTATTCCTTCACCGCGTCCTGCCAGTACCGTTCCTTCAGCTTGCCGATGCAGATCACATTGATGTTCATTGCCTTCTCCTGTCCCTCATTCCACCACGTACAGCGGGCTGCGCTCATCCCGCCGGGCCACCTGCACCTGCAGATCTCCGCCGATGTAGATCTCCTGCTCCTGCAGGGTGTTTCTGACCGCCAGCATGGCCACGTGGGGATCGTTGTTCTCATGGGAAAGGTGACCCAGCAGCACCTGCCTTTTCTTGTCCCTGGCGGACACGATCCTGCCCAGGGTCTCCCCGGCAGAAACGTTGGACAGATGCCCTTCGTCTCCCAGGATCCGCTGCTTCAGCGGGTAGGGATACCGTCCCATCAGGAGCATCTCCCGCTCATGGTTGGCCTCCAGCAAAAGCAGGTCGGCGTCCAGGATCTCCTCATAGATCTCATCGGTGATGCAGCCCACATCCGTGCAGATGCTGATCTGCCGGCCCTGGCTGTAGATGGAGAAGCCCACCGGCTCCGCCGCGTCGTGGGGCACCGGGAAGGACCGGATGGTCATCTGGCCGACCTGGAAATCCTCCCCCGTCCGGAAAACCCGCTGCGCCTGCTCCGGCACCGGCCGCTGGATGTTTTCCCAGGTGGCCCGGTTGGCGTATACGCGAAGATCCGGTATGCGCTTGGTCAATACCGGAATGCTCTTCACGTGATCGATATGTTCATGTGTGATCAGCAGCGCCGAGACCATCTCCCGGGGCGTATCCGTTTCCTCCAGCCCCTGCAGGATCCTCTTGCCGGAGATCCCCGCGTCCACCAGCACTGCTGTATGATCGTCCTTCACCAGGTAGCTGTTGCCGCTGCTGCCGCTGGCAAAGGAGCAGAATTGTAATGCCATATGTTATAGATTCCCTGTTGAATTAGTCTTTCAGAAGCCGCTTCCCGACTTCCTGATCCTTTCGGATGGCCTCCACCGCCCGGTCCACCGCTGCGGGATCGTGCAGGGTCTCCCGGATCAGCCGTCTGTGCCGCAGGCGGTCCTCCAGGGCCGCCGGGTTCTTATGGATGGGATTGGCGTCGTAGACCTGCTGGAGGAATTCCCCGGTGAAGTTCTGCTGTTTCATTGCCTCCCAGGCAGTATCCGCAGCCGCTCTGGCGGAATCCGCCGCCGCCGAGAGCCCGTCCCCCCGCAGGGGTTCCATCACAGAAGCCGCATCCCCGATCAGGATCAGTCCATCCGCTGTTTTCTTCATATTCTGGGTCAGATAAGTGATCTTGCCCCTGCGCCAGGGTGTGATCTGCTGAGCGCTTCCCAGAAGGCTGGACGCCCTGGTGGATCTGGCCAGCCACTGCCGGATCCGTTCCTCCAGGTCCATGCTGTCCGGACGGGCGCCGTCGGTGTAGTCCACCACCAGGCCCACGTTGCAGTGGCCCCGGAGCACGCCGCCGTCTCCGGAAGGAAAGGCCCAGATGTATCCCGGCGCCACCCCGGGATCGAAGAACACGGTCCCGTAGGCGCTGTACTGTCCGATGGCGATATTCCGATCGAACCGGGCGCCTTCAAAATACGCGCTCATGCCGATGCTCATGGCCTCCGGAGCCTCCTTCATGAGGCCTGCTTCCTTGGCCGTCACCGAGAATGCTCCGTCCGCGCCGATGACCACCCGGCAGCGCAGTTCACTTTCGATGCCGCCCGAGACCACTCTGACTCCGCAGATGGCGCCCCGTTCCCGGATCAGCCCCACCACACGGCAGCCTGCCCGGAATTCCGCGCCCCAGCTCTGGGCCGTCTCCAGCATCAGCTGGTCGAACTCCCGGCGCCGGGTCCCGTAGCATTCAAAAGGCACCAGAGCCTCATTGCCGCTGCCGCTCACCAGCAAAAGCTGGT
Source organism: uncultured Bacillota bacterium (assembly GCA_946541435.1). Taxonomy (GTDB): domain Bacteria; phylum Bacillota; class Clostridia; order Peptostreptococcales; family Anaerovoracaceae; genus Lentihominibacter. Next base: position 6,082 of record CAMNJK010000026.1, on the reverse strand, counting down.
TCATGAACACGCTCATCCGGTCCAGCTTATCCGCCGCCTCCAGTTTTGCCACGTGGTTGGCCACATTCTCTGTGATCATATCCCCGCAGGCCTTGTCCCGGGGGAAGACCTCCTTGTCCAGAATCAGCACGTCCGTACCTGCCTTTGCAAGATAGGATGCGCAGATCGTTCCCGCCGGTCCCGCGCCGACGATGATCACGTCCCGTTCAATTGGTTTCATATGTATTGTAAACCCTCCTTATGACAATCCCTCTAACCAGATGGCGCCCACCGGGCAGTATCTCTGGCAGATGCCGCAGCCGATGCAGAGCTGTTCGGCCGCCTTATGATAGCCGCAGCTGATGCAGCGGCGCGCTTCCCGCTGCGCGCTGCGCTCCTCCTGCCGGGACTGCAGATTCACTCTTCTTCCCTGCAGACGTTCGTGCTCGATGGCCATCTCTTCCGGCCGGAAGTGCTCCACCACCACGGCCTGGTCTGTCTGTTCCAGATAATTTTCCACTGCCGCTGCGCCGGCACGGCCCGCATCCACGGAGCTCATATTGAAATCGCCGATGGCGAACACACCGCGCATGCTGGTGGCCAGACGGCTGTTGGTCTTGATGTATCCCTTATCATCGATATCCAGGAGCAGATTGCGCAGGGAGATGGTCATCAGATCCGGGGCCTTGCCCTCGCCGAAGACCACGGTGTCGCAGGGCACGCCAAGGCTGCTGCCGTGCTCCAGCACCTTGCAGCTGACGCCGGATACCCGGCCATGTTTGCCGGTGATCTCAGCCACCTTCACCCCGGTCACCAGATTGATCCCTTCCTCCAGAAGCAGATCCGATGAGGGTGCCTTGAGCCGGAGCTTGCCCTTGCCGCAGTCCGACAGCAGGGTAACATCGCTGCAAATCCGCTTCAGAGCCCGGGCGATGTCCACGGAGGTCTCATCGCTTCCGGCCACAGTGACCCGGGTCCCCAGATCCCGGGGACGGCATCCGGAATTCAGCTCCTGCATCAGGGTGATGACGTCATAAACGCCTCGGAAACCCGTTCCCGGAATGTCCGGTTTCTGTCCTTTGGTCTCGCCCACAGCGAACAGGACCGCGTCATAATCCCGCATCAGTTCCGGAATGTCCGGTCTGACGCCGCCGGTGGTATTCAGATGCACCCGGATACCGGACTCTTCCACCTTCTTCAGTTCCCGGTCCAGCCGCCGCCGATCGAACCGGCGGTTCGACGCCAGCCATCTGCAGCTGCCGCCCAGGGCGCCGGTCTTCTCATAGATCGTCGGCCGGATCCCTTTTTTGGCCAGGGCTATGGCTGCGGTGATCCCCGCCATGCCGCCGCCCACCACGGCCACCGTCTTCTGTCCCGCCGCAGGGTCCGGACCTTCGTCCCGGAAGAATACCGGCATTTCTTCTGCGATGCCCGCAGTCCGAAGCAGCGGAACGATCCCGCTGCCGCCGTCACCTTCCGCGGCCATTCCCAGGGCATCCATGTCTTCTTCTCGGGCGATGTTCTCCGGATAGATGGTCTCGCCCGCCGGCGCGTCCTCGAAGGTGGGTACGGTGACCGTTTCACCGGCGCCCCTGAGATCTGCGTCGATGGCTCTGGCAGCCAGCCGTCCGGCGGCCAGTGCCTCCACCACGGAGGAGGCCTGTCCTGTCACTTCGCCGCAGGCGTAGATTCCCTTTTTATTGGTTCGTCCTGTTTCATCCACCCGCACGCTGCCGTCCGGATGGGTCTCGACTTTACTGATGTTTTCGATATCGCATTTCTGTCCGAAGGCATAGACCACCGCGTCGCAGAAGAGATTGGCTGCCCGGCTGCCGTCCAGCACCTCTACGGCCTTGATGCCCTCCGCGTCCCGGATGAGCTGGCCCAGGCCGGTGATGTTCCTGAGCTCGGCCCCGGCTGCCCGGCAGACGTCTTTCATTTCCTCCGGCATATCCGGCTGTCCTCCGGCTGCGGGGATCAGACAGGTGACCTCCTTCCCGGCCGCCGCCAGTACCTGGCAGACATCCGATGCCAGCCTGCCATTGCCCACGACCACCACCTTCGGTCCCATGGTCTCCACACCGGCCGGCGCCGTCCTGCGTTCCCTGTCGCTCAGGCCTCCGTCGTTCAGCTCCCGCAGCAGATCCACTGCGTCGAACAGGCCCCTGCCCGGATCCGTCTGCCTTCCGGTACGGTCCGGCCCGTAAATGCCGCCGAAGCTTTCCGGACCGCCCTTTCTGTAGATGCTCCCCAGACCTTCCGCGCTTCCTGTGGCCTTCGGGCCCAAGGGCCGGATGGACTTTGTCCTGCCGACGCACAGCAGGATGGCGGCGAAGCCTTCTTCCCAGATTTTCTGCAGGGTATAGTTTTCGCCCAGGGCATGGTGATAACGGACTTCGATCCCTGTTTCGATCAGGCGGTCGATCTCTTCATGCAGGCGTTTCTTGTCCAGACGATGATCCGGAATGCCCCAGCTCATGGCGCCGCCCAGCCGGTCTCTCTTCTCGAAGATCACCGGACGGTATCCCGCCCTGCGCAGCTCAAATGCAGCCATGATCCCCGCCGGGCCTCCGCCGATGATGGCGATCCTGTCAAAAGCCGGCTTGGTGAAAGCATAGACCGGCGTCATGCCCCGGCGGATCACATCCCGCTCCAGGATCCGCATATCCGGCGCTTCTCTGCCGATGTTGCGCAGCTTGCAGGACTGGCTGCAGGGATAGTTGCAGATCTCAGCGCAGACCCAGGCCAGGGGATTCTGCTCCATGATATGCCGGTAAGCCTTATCCGTTTCTTCCTCTCTGACCAGGGATGCCACCGCCTGGGGGATGATCCCCATGGGGCATCCGGTGCTGCAGGCTTCCTTCACGCAAACGCTGCCGCCGCCGGTGAACACGCCGGAGACCGCCTTCTGATATTCCGTGATGGCGCCGGTGGGGCAGATCTTGCTGCATTCCCTGCAGTTGACGCACCGCCCCGGATCGATCCGCGCCTGAACTTTTTTATCCAGTGTCAATGTGAATTCCATCACTGCGCTCCTTCCTGCGCCGGACGGACCAGGTGCCCCCATTCAGCGGAGGGCAGCAGGCTCTCCAGCATATCGTCCACATCCGGCTGGCTCAGTTCCGCCGCCTCATGCTCCCGGACCCAGGCCGCGCAGAGGCGCAGCAGTCCGTAGGTTTCCGCCCCATGCCAGAAAGCATCCAGTTCCCCCAGATACCTCATGAAGTAGAGCAGAAGCTCCGGATCCGGCATGCAGGTCTCCAGCAGCCGCATCTCCTCGCAGTCATCGTACACGTTTCCCATCCCCTGCCGGATCTGGTTCAGCGCCCCTTCGATCTCCTGCAGCCGTTTGCGGCCCTTGCGGCCTTTGTATTTGATCTGATATTTTTCCTGTAATTCCGCCATTTTATCTCCTCCAAAAGCTGGCGTATCCCTGATGGCCAGCTTTTGCATCATTCCTCTTCTTCCTGTCCTTCTCAGTGGGTCCCGGTGCCGTCACCGGTGATGGCGATGGGATCTCCCAGGAAGGTGGGATCCGGCCGGATCCCCCATTTGACCAGGTCTTTGTCTCTGGCCAGGACTTCCCGAAGCTCCCGCATCTCCCGTCCCGCGTATTTCTGCTGGTCCGCGCCGGCGCCCAGGGCCTCGATGCCCATGGCGCGGCAGCCGTGCAGGGCCCGGTACAGATGGTAGCGCTGGGTCACCACCAGCATCCGGTCCACCCGGAAGACCGCTTTGGCCCGGTACACGGATTCATAGGTGGAAAACCCGGCGTGGTCCAGGAACACATCTTCCTCCGGCACCCCTGCCGCCAGCGCATACTCCAGCATGGCCGCCACTTCGTTGTATTCCACCTGTCCGTTGTCGCCGCTCAGCAGCAGCTTGGGCGCGGCCCCCGCCCGGTACAGGGCGATCCCCGCATCCAGCCGGTCCCGCAGCATATCCGAGGGAGTGCCGTCGGAAAGCACGGAAGCCCCCAGCACCAGGATGCACTCCGGATCGATCTCCCGGTATGCTTCGATCTCTTCTTTTGTAAATATATCATCATGGGAATCCAGCGCGCCGACGATCTCCCCATTGGCTGCAGCCGTCACGTAAGCGCTGCATCCCAGGATGGCCGCGATGACCAGCGTGATGATCAGGGCCGTGAAAACAGCGACCTTACGGCGGTTTTTCCCCATGATATTGGATTTTGGGTCATACATATACACATTATACAGTGATTCCCGGGGAATTTGAAGACCATCAGGGAAAAAACGCCCCTTTCCCGGGCCCGGCGCCCCGCGGGATAGGATTGAATGCGGGTCCGGACTATTGTATAATGCCTCTTGAGATCACTTGCTTTAGATCTTCGGCTGCGCCGGGAAGCGCGCCTGCCGGAGAAGAACGGAGGAAACTCAGATGATCGTAATCGACAGAAGCAGATGCATGGGATGCGGGCACTGCAATGCCCTGGTGACGACCTTCAAATGCATCCAGTCCAATCCTGAATATGAGCTGTATGAGGAGCCGCCCGCCCAGGACCGCGATTATGTCCAGCGCATCATGCGGGAATGCTGGGCTCACTGCATCTATCTGAGCGGCGGGAGCTGGGAGGATTAGTCTCTGCTTATTTATAGAAAAACACCCGTAGAAAAAACGCCCGGTTTCCCGGGCGCTTTTGATTCTGTCCAATTGATTCATGCCATGGTCCGCGCCTGCCGTCAGGGCAGCTTTCAGTTCAGCGGCGCTACGACATTTGTGCTGGTTTCTCTGCTGGTCTTCTTAAACTTCTTGCCTGATTTTTTATAGGATGTCCGGACCATTTTGAACGGAATGTCCTGGTCTCCCTGATAAGACGAGACTGACACATTCTTATAGGAGCCGTATTTTTCGACGTATTTGACACTGCGCATCTGGGCGTCGTAGGTGAACGTTTCAACGCACTTATCATAAATGATATTATCCGGAATATACGGCGAAGTTACTTTTTTTGTCAGCAGTCCCTGTTTATTATAGGTATAGGTTCTGGTGCGATTATTCCACAGATCCTTTGATTTCTTCAGCCGTCCCTGTTTGTCATAGGAATATCACGAAAAAAACTGCCGCACAATCGTGCAGCAGTTTTCGCTTCGTGTTTCCTGAATATTTTACAGACCGTACTTGTTCTTGAACTTCTCAACACGTCCGCCGCGCTGAGTGAACTTCTGCTGTCCTGTAAAGAACGGATGGCAGGCGGAGCAAATATCGGTTCTGATTTCTTCCTCTGTGGATTTGGTCATGAACGTATTGCCGCATGCGCAAGTAACTTTACATTCCTTGTACCCAGGATGGATTCCTTGTTTCATGCTAGTCACCTCTTTCTTATGCGGAAGGCATCTGCCTCTACATACAAATATTAACGCTGCCTCATCGCAGCCTACTTAATATATCATACAAAGGCTGGCGAAGCAACAGTTTATTTTCTTCTCAGGGAAAATTCCGGGATCCCCTGTGTTCGCGGTCCGGCTTACTCCGTCTTCTCCAGCAGCAGATCCAGCATTTTCTCTGCATCGAACACGCCCACATGGTCTGAGGCCGCGAAAGCTTCCGCGTCCTTGTCCGTGTTGATGTTGATAATCACATCCGCGTCCTGGATGCCGCACAGATGGTGGGCCGCTCCAGAGATCCCAAGGCCCAGATAGACCTTGGGACGCACGGTCCTGCCGCTGGTACCGATCATCTGATCTTCTGCCGGGCCCCAGCCCATATCTACCACAGGGCGGGTGCAGCCTGCCGCGCCGCCAAAGCGGGCCGCCAGTTCTTCCACCTTGTTCCATGCGCCTTCACTGCCGATGCCGAAACCGCCGCAGACGACCACCTTTGCCTTCTCCAGAGCTGCCGCACCGGTCTGCCTGGGCATGACCTCCAGAAGCCGGCAGCCGCTTTTTTCTGTACTGAAGCACACCGTCCGATGATCCCCCGCGGTCTCAGCGCTCCCCCGGAAGATCCCCGGTTTCACGGTGGCGATCATGGGCCTGGTCTCGGGAATGAAGATCTCCCCGATGACTTTGCCGCCGAATGCCGGCACCATATATGCCAGCTGGCCGTCATCCTTCCGCGTGATTTCCACGCAGTGGGCCGC
>CAMNJK010000025.1 GCA_946541435.1 uncultured Bacillota bacterium | reverse complement strand
ATCAGCGTTCCGGTCTCCGCCAAGACAGGCGAAGGCATCAAGAACCTGCTGGAGATGATCCTCCTGCAGGCAGAGGTCCTGGAACTGAAGGCAAATCCGGACCGTCTGGCCATGGGAACCGTACTGGAAGCCAGACTGGACAAGGCCAAGGGCCCCATCGCCAGCCTCCTGGTACTGAACGGAACTCTGAAGTCAGGCGCCAGCATCGTCGCAGGCACCTGCGCCGGCAAGGTCCGTCTCATGACCAATGACAAGGGCGAGAAGCTGCGCAAGGCCGGTCCGGCCACAGCGGTGGAGATCCTGGGCCTGACAGACGTGCCCCAGGCAGGCGACGTGTTCAATGCGGTCAAGTCACCGTCTATGGCCAAGGAGATCGCGGCCAACCGTCAGCAGAAGGTCAGAGAGGAAGTCATGGCCAGAAACGCCAGCACCACACTGGAAGAGCTGTTCAGCCAGATCCAGGCCGGCGAGGTCAAGGAACTGAACCTGATCATCAAGGCGGACGTACAGGGATCCGTGGGCGCCATCGTGACCTCCCTGGAGAAGCTGTCCAACGACGAGGTCAAGGTCAACATCGTCCATACCGGTGTCGGCGCCATCAACGAATCCGATGTCATGCTGGCAGGTACTTCGGACTCCATCATCATCGGCTTCAACGTCCGGCCCAGCGCCGCGGTCAGCGCGCAGGCTGAGCGTGACGGCATCCAGATCCGTACCTACAACGTCATCTACAACATCATCGATGATGTGGAGAACGCCATGAAGGGTATGCTGGATCCGGAGTTCAAGGAAGTCGTTCTGGGACGTGTGGAGATCCGCACCACCTTCAAGGTGCCGGGTGTCGGCATCGTCGGCGGCGCCTATGTTACCGACGGCAAGGTGGTCCGGAACGAGTCCATCCGCCTGGTCAGAGACGGCATCGTGATCCACGAAGGCAAGATCTCCTCGCTGAAGCGGTTTAAGGATGACGCCAGAGAGGTCAGCCAGGGTTACGAGTGCGGTATCGGCATCGAGAACTATAACGATATCAAGGAAGGCGATGTCATCGAGTGCTTCACGATGGAAGAGATCGCCAGAGATTAAGCAAAGGCTGGCCTGGACAGGCGATAAAGGAGGGGAATCATGGCGAAGGGATACAGACCGGATCGTATCGGCGAAGAGATCCGCAGGATCATCAGTGACCTGCTTTTGCAGGGGCTGAAGGATCCGCGGCTGCATTCGCTGATCAGCATCACAGCAGTGGATGTAACATCGGATTACAGCTACGCCACGGTCTACTTCACCGTCCTGGGAAATCAGGGCAGGGATGAAGAGGCGCTGGAGGAAGTCTGCGCGGGCTTTGAAAGCTCCAAAGGCTTCATCCGCCGGCATGTGGGCAGTCAGCTGAGACTGCGCCATACACCGGAGCTGATCTTCAAGGTGGACCGTTCCATGGAATACGGGCGGCACATCGACGAGATCATCGATTCACTGGAATACAGTGACAACTTCGAGGAATCGGATCAAGAAAAGACCGAAGAGTAGCGAAACTATGGTTTATACGAATACAACATTAAAGAACATCGGAACAGCGCTGGAGGACGCGGAAAGCGTCCTGCTGTTCTCCCATATCAATCCGGATGGTGACGCGGTAGGTTCCTGCGGCGCCATCTGCCGTTTTCTCCGGAAGATGGGGAAGAAGTGCTGGATCGTACTGGAGGATCCACTGCCCCAGTACGTTTCCTTCATTACCGGAGATGAGGCGAGAAACAGGCCGGAGGAAGATCCCTTCGGCCCCATGGAGACCCTGGACCTGAACATCATCGGAGAGCCGGATGTCTGCATGTGCGTGGACTGTCATGAAGTCAAGCGCTTCCCCAGACGGGAAGCACTTTTCCGCGCGGGAAAGAAAACACTCTGCATTGACCATCATCAGCCAAAGACGGACTGTGAATGGGACCAGTACTGGATCGATCCGAAGGCGCCGGCTGCGGCCCAGCTGGTGTGGCAGCTCTTTCATGAGATGCAGTGGCCCATGGACCGTTTCGCCGCGGAGGCTCTGTTTGTGGGGATCTCTACAGATACCGGAAGCTTCCAGTATTCCAGTGTGACACCGGACACCTTCCGGATCGCTGCCGATCTCATGGAGCATGGGGTGGACATCAACGCGGTCTGTGTAGAGATGTACCAGAATACCGACCCCAGGGCCATGGCGGTGGAGACCATCGGGATGCAGAATATGGAGCTCATTTCCGACGGCGCCGGCGCCATCTCCCGCATCAGCATGGCGGAGATGGATGAGGCGGGGGCGGAAATGGAGCACACCGAAGAATTTGTGGAAACCATCCGTGCCATCCGGGGTGTGGAGATGTCCGCCTTTTTGCGGGAGACAGCAGACGGCATCCGTGTCAGCCTGCGTTCCAAGAACAAAGCCGATGTTGGCGCCATTGCCCAGCATTTCGGCGGAGGCGGGCATGTGAAGGCGGCCGGATGCACCATCCATGAGCCTTTGCTTGAAGCCTTTGAGATGGTACGGGCCGAAATGATCCGTTCACTGGAGGCGCTGCAGAATGACCAGTCTTAATGGCCCGGACAAAGACAATGTCATGAAGGACGGCATTCTTGTGCTGAACAAACCCGCTGACTGGACGTCCCACGACTGTGTGGCCATCTGCCGCAGAGTGCTCCGCCTGAAAGGCGTGAAGAAGATCGGCCACGGCGGCACGCTGGATCCCATGGCGGAGGGCGTGCTCCCGATCTTTATCGGGCAGGCCACCCGGATCATGGAGTATCTGGAACTGGACAGCAAGACCTATGTCTGCACCATGCGGCTGGGCCTTGTCACCGACACCCAGGATATCTGGGGGACGGTGCTGGAGGAGCGGAGCACCGCCGGGATCACGGAAGCCGAGATCCTGCGGGCATTTGACGGATTTCAAGGCGTCATCGAACAGATGCCGCCCATTTATTCCGCCGTGCGCGTAGATGGAAGGCATCTCTACGATTATGCCCGCAAAGGAAGCAAGGCAGGGAAAGACACGAAAGCAGGGAAAGACAGTTTGGACGGCGGCGGATGCAGGGACGGCCGGGAGAATGCTCCGGGAAGCGGCATCGATCCGGAGGTCCTGGCCAGGGTGAAGCCCCGCAGGATCTTTCTCCATGCCCTGGATGTGCTGGACATGGATCTGAAGAGCGGCACGGTCCGGTTCTGCGCAGTATGCTCCAAGGGGACATATATACGGACCATCTGTCACGATATCGGGCAGCAGCTGGGCTGCGGCGCGGTGATGACAGCGCTGACCCGGACTGCGGTGGGGAGCATCGATCTGGATACCGTGCCCTGGGTGAGCCCGGAGGAAGTGAAAGCCATGCAGGATTCCGGTACCTCCACGGAGGCGCAGGACAGCCTGTCATCCAGGCTGCTGCCGGCGGACTGGCCGCTTTCCCGCTTCGGGGAGGTCACCATGCCCGCTGACCGGGCAAAATATTTCCGGCAGGGAAACAGCATCCGCCTCTATCAGACGAAGATCCTCCGGATGCCGGAGGTGGGGGAGGACCCGCTGACCGGCCGGATCCCGTGCAATGCCCGGGGCCGCAGCTACGACCGCATCTACCGGGTCTACCAGGAGGAGACCGGGGATTTTCTGGGAACGGGATACCGGGATGATGAACAAGGCATCCTGAAGGCGGACAAGGTCTTCATGGCGCTGAATGAACCGAAACAGAAGAGATAAGAGGACTGGCCAGCCTTTGCATGGCGGTCAGGAGAAGACAGGAATATACAGGCAAGATGAAAGTATTTGAATCGCTGGAACAGATCGGGAAGATCGACGAGACTGTCGTCGCCCTGGGGAATTTTGACGGCGTCCATCTGGGACACCAGAAGATCATAGAACGTACCGTGCGCAGCGCTGCGGCCATGGGGCTGAAGAGCGCAGTGTTCACCTTTTCCAATCACCCCAGCAGCGTTCTGGGGAAGGGTGAACCTGTGAAGAATATCCTCTACAATGAGGAGAAGGAGCGCATCATCCAGGAGATGGGCGTGGATTATCTGATCAATATCCCTTTTACCCGTGAGATCCTGAGCATGCCGCCGGAACAGTTTGTCAAGGAGATCCTGGTGGACCGTCTGCGGATCAGGGAAGCCTACTGCGGATTCAATTATACCTTCGGCTACAAGGCCACCGGCACACCGGAGGTCCTGATGCATGAGGGGCTTCAGCACGGCTTCGGCATCCATGTGCAGGAACCCTTTACCATCGATAATATCGTGGTCAGCAGTACCTGGATCCGTAAGCTCATTTCGGAAGGCCGCATGGAGGAGGCTGCCAGATTCATGGGCAGGATGTACGCGGTCGGCGGTGACGTGATCCTGGGCAACCAGCTGGGGAGGACCATAGGCTTTCCCACCATGAACCAGACCATCGATGAGACCATGGTGACGCCGCCCAACGGCGTCTACATCACATACTGTACCTATGAAGGCGTGCGGTATCCTTCCATCACCAATGTGGGCAATAAACCGACGGTGGGAGAGTTCGGGAAGAACATCGAGACCCATGTGTTCAATTTCGACCAGGATGCCTACGGCAAGCACATCAACGTGGAGTTCATCCGACGCACCCGGCCGGAGCAGAAGTTCGGCAGCGTAGAAGAGCTGCAGAAGCAGATCCAGAGCGACTGCATCGCGGCCAGGGCATGGCACCGGAAGAAGGGGGTCGTGCTGTAGGGCGGCGGAAGCCCTGCGGCCTGCGGCAGAGGAAGACAGCTTAAATATCTGCAAATCTAATCAAAAATATACTTGCATAAGACCGCGCAAAGTGATATAGTATTCATGTTGCCGGTCAGAAATCGGGATGTGGCTCAGCTTGGTAGAGCGTTGCGTTCGGGACGCAAAGGCCGCTGGTTCGAATCCAGTCATCCCGACCAGTAAGAAACCCGCCAGACGTGTGAAGCGATCGGCGGGTTTTTATTATATCGTTAAGGAGGAAACGCAATGAAAGACGCCACCAAATGCCTGCATGCAGGATATCATCCCAAGAATACTGAACCCAGAGTACTGCCCATCGTTCAGAGCACTACATATGTATTTGATTCCACCGAAGAGGTGGCTGCTGTATTTGACGATCCCAGCAGAGCGTTGATCTATTCCAGATTCGCCAATCCCACGGTCATGGCCGTGGAGGAGAAGATCGCAGAGCTGGAGGGCGGCATCGGCGCCATGTGCACCACATCGGGACAGGCGGCTTCACTGCTTTCCGTACTGAACCTCTGCCGGGCGGGAGACAGCTTCATCAGCTCCTCCGAGATCTACGGCGGAACCATCAATCTCTTCGCGTTCACACTGAAAAAGCTGGGCATCGAGTGTATCTTCATCGATCCCAAGGCATCTGACGAAGAGATCCATGCGGCTTTCAAACCCAACACCAAACTGTTCTTCGGCGAGACCCTGGCAAATCCGGCACTGACAGTATTCGACATCGAGCGTTTCGCGAACATCGCCCATGAGCATCATGTTCCCCTGATCATCGACAACACCTTTGCTACACCGGTGCTGTGCAAGCCCTTTGACTTCGGCGCGGACATCGTTGTGCATTCCACCACCAAGTATATGGACGGCCACGCGGTACAGGGCGGCGGCGTCATCGTGGACTCCGGCAACTTCGACTGGGAAAGCGGCGATTTCCCGGAGCTGACCGAACCGGACGAATCCTATCACGGCGTTGTCTACACCAGAGACTACGGCAAGGCGGCTTATATCCTGAAGGCCAGGATGCAGCTGATGCGTGACTTCGGATGCTATCCGGCAGCCCACTCCGCATTCCTGCTGAACATGGGTCTGGAGACCCTGCCGGTAAGGATGAAGCAGTACTGTGAGAACGGTCTGGCAGTGGCGAAATATCTGGAGAAATGCGACATGGTGGAGAGCATCCGGTATCCGGGTCTTGAGAGCGATGAATGCTACGAACTGGGGAAGAAATACCTTAAGGGATGCAGCGGCGTCATTTCCTTCGTGATCAAGGGCGGCCGCGAGACTGCCATGAAGTTCATGGATTCTCTGCAGCTGGCTTCCAACGAGGTCCATGTAGCTGATATCCGTACCTGTGTCCTTCATCCGGCCAGTGAGACCCACCGTCAGCTGACAGATGAACAGCTGGTGGCTGCCGGCATCGAAGGCGGCATGATCCGCCTGTCTGTCGGCCTGGAGGATCTGGATGACATCCTGGCTGATCTGGAACAGGGATTCGCCAAGGCAAGAGGTTAAACCATCTGCGAAACCGCAGGGGAAAGGAACGGAAAAATGGAATACGAGAACAGAGTTCGTGAGATCCTTGAAAATCTCCGCAACAACAGCGGCGGTATGCTCAGCAATATGATGGATCCCAAGTATGTTTCATGTGATTCGGAAAAAAAGATCACCAGGATCAGATTCCACCGTTTCAAATGGGAAGAGAACGGACGGGGAGAGGTCCACGGCGGCGTGGTTTCTGCCATGCTGGATACCTCCATGGGAACCACTGCCATGGCTTTCCTGAATCACGATGTTTCCACCGCGGACCTGTCTGTGACATACATCCGGCCGTTTACGGGACGGGATTTTCTGATCGAGTCCGAGATCACCCATCTGGGCCGCCGCGTGGTGCGGCTGCAGGCCAGAGCCTATGATGAAGAGACCGGAAAACTCCTGGCCACCAGCACCAGCAATTTCATGCCGGTGATCTACGAAAAGCACCAGGGCGTCCTCGGTGTGTAGGAAAGCGGACCTGCCAGCCTTTGCATCAGTAACCGGCTGCAATACAATAACCGGCTGCAGTTCAATCATTCGATATAGGAGAAGTTTATGCCTTTGATCATACCCGACAAGCTTCCGGCAGCGGCAGCTTTGAAAGACGAGAATATATTCACAATGAACCGCGCGCGGGCCCAGAACCAGGACATCAGACCGCTGAAGATCATGATCCTGAATCTGATGCCGACCAAGATCGCGACGGAGACCCAGCTTGCCCGGGTACTGGCAAACAGCCCCCTGCAGGTGGAAATGTACCTGCTGGGGATGGATACGCACACTTCGACCCATACCTCCCAGATACATCTGGAGACCTTCTATCGGACGCTGGACGAGGTCCGGGAGAATTATTACGACGGTCTGATCATCACCGGGTCCCCGGTGGAACAGATGCCTTTTGAAGACGTGGACTACTGGAAGGAGCTCTGCGAGATCTTTGAGTTCGCCAAGACCCACGTCTACAGCAGCATGTTCATCTGCTGGGGAGCCCAGGCTGCCCTCTATTACTATTACGGTATCCAGAAGCATCTGCTGGACAAAAAACTCTTCGGCGTGTTCGAGCATCGGGTGGTAAGGCCCAGAAATCCGCTGGTGCGCGGTTTCGATGAGGTGTTCTACGCGCCCCATTCCCGGCATACAGAGGTACTGCGCAAGGACATCGAAGCTGAGCCGCAGCTGCGGATCCTGGCGGATTCGGCGGAGGCGGGCCCCCACATCCTTTCGACGGAAAACGGCCGCCAGATCTTCGTGCTGGGTCATCAGGAATACGACAAGGCAACCCTTGCTTCCGAGTACTTCCGCGATGTGGATAAGGGCCTGGATATCCAGGTGCCGAAGAACTACTTCCGCAATGATGACCCGGATGAGGAGATCCTGTTCCGCTGGCGCAGCCACGCCAATCTGCTGTTCAGCAACTGGCTCAACTACTATCTCTATCAGGCGACTCCGTACAACCTGGACGACCTGCGGGACGGCAAGGCCGACGCCTGGCGTGAGACCAGCGGCGAAGAGTAGGGAGCAGGGTACGCTGTCATGGCAAAAATAGAGTTTCCTCCCGGCACCATGCTCAATCCGGTCCCCGCGGTGATGGTCAGCTGCGGGACCATGGACCATCCCAATATCATCACCATCGCCTGGACAGGCATCATCTGCTCTGATCCGCCCATGACGTATATTTCCGTACGTCCGTCGCGGTTCTCTTATGATATCATCCGTTCCGCCGGTGAGTTCACCATCAACCTGGTGGACCGGGACCTGACCTTTGCCGCGGATTTCTGCGGCGTCCGTTCCGGCAGGGATGTGGACAAGTTCCGGGAACAGCACCTGACGGCAGTGCAGGGGACCCATGTCAGCTGTCCCTCCATCGCGGAATCTCCCGTCAACATCGAGTGCCGGGTGGTGCAGGTGCTGGAGCCGGCGGCCTATGTTACTGCGGCCTGTGATGGCGATGACGCTGCCGGGAAGGCCGGAACCCATCATATGTTCCTGGCGGAGATCGTGGGCGTCACCGTAGAGGAATCCCTGATGGACGAATCCGGGACCCTGCGGCTGGACAGGGCCGGACTGACTGCCTACAACCACGGTCATTATTATTCTCTGCAAAGGCAGGAGCTGGGCCGGTTCGGCTATTCTGTGATGAAGCCGAAGACCCGCAAACGCTATGAGGCACGTCGTCGGGCCGAACGCCGGAAGCAGGGACATCGTTAGAACCACTGGCGCAGAATTCTCTATTTCGCTTATTACAGGGCTTCGGCCCTGTTTTTTTCTTGCACTTCAATCTGATGACCGGGAAATGGTATTATATGGAATGTGATACACCCATGAAGTGAAGAAACACGGTACAAGATTTTTTTCAGATGACCATTCGGATATGGTACAATAAGATTGGTTCTTAATGCTGTATCATCAACAGTATGAAGTCAGGAGGGCAGTGTTTTGATTGATCGGAATCTGTTAAAAAACCTATCCAAAAAATACCCGGATGTCAAATCCGCTACGCAGGAGATCGTGAACCTCAGCGCGATCCTCAGTCTTCCCAAGGGAACGGAATATTACCTCAGCGACCTGCATGGTGAGCATGAGGCCTTCATCCACATGCTCAAGAGCGCTTCGGGTGTCATCAAGGGCAAGATCGACGAGATCTTCGGACCGGACCTTACGTCTGAGGAACGGAACGAACTGGCGGCCCTGGTGTACAATGCCGAAGCGGAGATCGCCCGCCGGAAGAAATCAGAAAATGATTTCGACCGCTGGTGCAAGGCATCCATCCTGCATCTGGTCCTGATCTGCAAATCCGTCTGCAACAAGTATACCCAGTCAAAGATCCGTAAGCGTCTGCCGAAGGAATACGCCTATATCATTGACGAGCTTCTGCATGCGGATGATGAAGCCAACATGGGCAATTATTACACCCAGATCATCAACACCATGGTAGAGTGCCGGGTGGCGGAGGAGTTCATCATTGAGATGGCTGACGTCATCAGCAGCCTGGCGGTGGACAGACTCCATATCATCGGGGACATCTGGGACAGAGGTTCCCATCCTGACCGCATCATGGATTACCTCATGGAATTCCATGACGTGGATTTCCAGTGGGGCAACCACGATATCGTCTGGATTGGCGCGGCTACGGGAAACTGGGCCTGCATCGCCAATGTCCTGCGGATGAACATTTCCTATAACAATTTCGACATGCTGGAAGTCGGTTACGGTTTCAATCTCCGGCCCCTGGCCATTCTGGCCGAAAAGTATTACAAGTACGATCCCTGCATCAAATTCTGGCCCAAGGTCATCGAGGAGAACAAGATGGACCCGGTGGATCCGGGACTGGCGGCCAAGATGAACAAGGCCATCGCCATCCTGCAGTTCAAGATCGAAGGGCAGAGGATCAAGGCCCATCCGGAATACCATCTGGAGCACCGCAGGATGCTGGAGAAGATCGATTTCGACAGGGGCACCATCCGTATCGGGGACAAGGAGTACGAACTCAACGACAAGAATTTCCCCACCATCGATCCCAGCGACCCCTACAAACTCACCAATGATGAAGAACAGGTCATGAAGGGACTGTCCCTGGCCTTCCTCCAGAACGAGAAGCTGCAGCGGCATATCCGGTTCATGATGACCCATGGCGCGCTCTACATGATCGTCAACGGCAATCTGATGTATCATGGCTGCATCCCCATGAACGAGGACGGTACATTCAAGGAAATCGAATTCATGGGAAAGAAGCTCAGCGGCAGGGCATATATGGATCATCTGGATCAGCTGGTCAGAGAAGCCTTCTTCCGGGAAGAGCCGCCCAAGCGCAAGGGCAAATCCGGTGACCTCATGTGGTATCTGTGGCTTTCTGCCAACAGTCCCCTGTTCGGCAAAGATCAGATGACCACCTTCGAGCGGTGCTTCATCGATGACAAGGCATCCCATAAGGAGCATACCGTCCCGTACTACAAACTGATCAATCAGCAGGAGGTCTGTGAGAACATTCTGCGGGAGTTCGGTCTGGATCCGGAGGATAATGTCATCCTCAACGGTCACGTGCCGGTGAAGATCAAGGACGGAGAAAGTCCGGTGAAGGGGGGAGGCCGTCTCTTCATCATCGACGGCGGTATGTCCAAGGCCTACCAGAAGACCACAGGCATCGCGGGTTATACATTCATCTTCAATTCCCGCTACATGGCCCTGGCCGAGCACAAACCCTACAGCCCGCTGCAGCCGGACGGGACCCAGGTTTTCCATTCGCCGCTCATTACCATCGTCAAGAATATGAGAAAGCGTGTCCTGATCCAGGATACGGACATCGGTCAGGAGCTGCTTCGTGAAAAAGAGGAGCTGAAGGCGCTGGTGGCGGAATACCGCAGCGGTACCATGAAACAGAGAATTTCACAGCGGGACTACTGATTTGACACTATGTTGCTCAAAAGGGAAGATTATCACGGGAAACGGAGAAATAGTCCTTGCAAAGGCAGGTCAAATATGTTTTAATTACTTTGGTGTATTTTGTTACAAAAATAACGATACATTCATCCACAAAGCGATGTTTTACATCAAAAAATCGCTGTTAAATAATTCTAAGGAGGCATTTACATGAACTTTCAACTGACGAAGGAACAAGAATTCGTAAGAAAAATGGTAAGCGATTTTGCCACGACTGAGGTTGAACCTATCGCTGCAGACATCGACGCGGAACACAGATTCCCCGAAGAAACTGTAGAGAAGATGGCGAAGTATGGCTTGCTGGGTGTTCCGTTCCCGACCGAGTATGGTGGAGCGGGCGGAGACCACATCTCCTACGCGATCACGGTTGAAGAGCTTGCAAGAAAGTGCGCGTCCACAGCAGTTATCTGCTCCGCTCACACTTCTCTGTGCTGCTGGCCCATCTTCAACTGGGGTACCGAGGAACAGAAGAGAAAGTACCTGCCGGATCTGCTTTCCGGTAAGAAACTGGGTGCTTTCGGTCTGACAGAGCCGGGCGCTGGAACAGACGCTTCCGGACAGCAGACAAGAGCTCAGGACTGCGGCGACTACTGGCTTCTGAACGGAGCTAAGGTATTCATCACAAACGGTGGATATGCTGACGTTTTCGTAGTTATGGCAATGACAGACAAATCCAAGGGCAACCACGGTATCAGCTCCTTCATCGTTGAGAAGGGTGACGAGGGCTTCTCCATTGGTAAGACTGAGGATAAGATGGGTATCTGCGCATCCTCCACAACAGAACTGATCTTCCAGAACTGCAAGGTTCCGAAGGACAGACTTCTGGGTGAAGTCGGCGATGGCTTCAAAGTTGCTATGTCCACACTGGACGGCGGCCGTATCGGTATCGCTTCCCAGGCTCTGGGTATCGCACAGGGCGCTCTGGATGTAACTGTTGACTACATGAAGGCACGTAAGCAGTTCGGCAAGAGCCTGTCCAAGTTCCAGGCACTGCAGTTCATGGTTGCTGACATGGCAACAAGAATCGAAGCTGCAAGACTTCTGATCTACAAGGCAGCTGACATGAAGGATAAGCACATGGCTTATGGTCCGGCTTCCGCTATGGCTAAGCTGTATGCTGCTGAGACTGCGATGTTCGTAACAACCAAGTGTGTCCAGCTCCACGGCGGATATGGTTACACGAAGGATTATCCGGTAGAGAGAATGATGAGAGACGCTAAGATCACTGAGATCTATGAAGGTACTTCAGAAGTCCAGAGAATGGTCATCTCAAGAGACGTTCTTAAATAATCGCAGAGGGAGGAAAATATAATGGCATTTAATATTATCGTATGCGCAAAGCAGGTTCCTGATACAAACGTTATCAAGATCAACCCGAAAACGGGTACTCTGATCAGAGACGGCGTTCCCAGCATCCTGAACAATGACGACGCGAATGCTCTGGAAGAAGCACTGAAGATCAAGGATAAGTATGATGACGTTCATATCACAGTCATCACCATGGGACCCCCGCAGGCAAACGACCTGCTGTTCGAGTGCATCGCTAAGGGCGCTGACGAAGGTATCCTGGTATCCGACAGAGCAGTCGGCGGTTCTGACACATGGGCAACTTCCAATACTCTGGAAGCAGCAGTCCGCAAGTGGGTCAAGGACAATGGCGACTTCGATCTCCTGTTCACCGGCCGTCAGGCTATCGATGGAGACACCGCTCAGGTTGGTCCGCAGCTGG
>CAMNJK010000024.1 GCA_946541435.1 uncultured Bacillota bacterium | reverse complement strand
TACAACAACACCCGGAACATGATCGACAAGATCATCGGGGAACTCACAGATGACAACCGGATGCTGCTGATCAACACCATCGCCTTTGAAGGCAAATGGGAGATTCCTTTCGGTGACCATCAGGTCGATAAGAATGGTGAGTTCACTGCGGCGTCCGGAAACAAACAGAAGGTCACCATGCTCAGCGAGCGTATTGGTACGGATCTTAAACCCTACATCCAGGTGGCAGGCGGAGATGGTTTCGTTAAGCATTATAAGGGCAGCGAGATCGCCTTCGTCGGACTGTTGCCGCCGAAGGGGATGTCCGTGGATGAATACGTTGCGTCCCTCTCCGGACAGGAATTCCGCAAAGGCTGGTCAGAGCGCAGCAATGCCTTTGAGGTGGATCTGAAATTGCCCCAGTTCAAACTTGATTACGATACAAGCATGAAGGACATCCTGCAGGAGATGGGAATTCGGATCGCCTTCACAGATGATGCGGATTTCTCGCAGATGATCGTGCCCACTGCGGAGACTGAAGCTGTAAAGATCAGCGATGTGCTGCACAAGACCCACATCGAAGTGGACAAGGACGGAACCAAGGCCGCTGCGGCAACTGCGGTGATTATCGATAAAGCAGCAACAGCTTTCCCGCCCAAAAAGCCGCCGGTCAAGGAGGTCTATCTGGACAAGCCCTTCGTCTACGCTCTGGTGGATACCCAGACAGGGATCCCCCTCTTCCTGGGAACCATGAACTCCATGGCGGATGCGGCGATGTAGGATCCGGCAGAGTCGGAACGGTTTGGCAGAATTTATAAGAAATCAACAAAAAACATCAGAAAAGTTGTTGACAAACAACGAAAACAAGTTTATGATGGGTACAACTTAAGAACGAAACCGATGACGGGGAAGTAAAACTGAGAGGCGGTTGCCCAGAGAGTCCGGGGTGGTGCGATCCGGATGAATGCAGCTTCAGTAAATGGGCCCCGGAGGGCGAGGTGAAAGATCAGGTGATGTCCGAGCAGGCAATACCGATCAAGTAGCTGAGACGTGACGCCGGCGTTACGGGCGAGGAGTGTGATGGCACTCTGCAGAGTGGGCGCAGCAATGCGTCAAACAAGGTGGTACCGCAGACCAACGTCTGTCCTTGCGTGAGGACAGACGTTTTCTTTTTCAGCGAGGCGATCATCAGACGGCAGACCAACCGAAGAATCGCGGCGTGGCAAAGCCACTGCGATTCCAGTAGAGGCACTGCGCGCTGTATCGGAGATACAGGCAGCGCTCTCGGCCTTTGCGAAAGCAATCATCTGCAGAGACTCCGAAAAATCTCAAAGTACTATTTGAAAGGAGTCAGAACAATGACAAAGACAAACGAAATCCCGTACAAGATCTATCTCAACGAGGAAGAGATGCCGAAGCAGTATTACAACGTTCGCGCGGATATGGTGAACAAACCGGCGCCGCTCTTGAACCCCGGCACGGGCGAACCCATGACTGCGGAGGAACTGGAGGCGGTCTTCTGCAAAGAGCTGGTGGCCCAGGAACTGGACAACGAGAACCGCTACATCGATATCCCGGAAGAGATCCGGAACTTCTACCGGATGTATCGGCCGTCCCCTCTGGTCCGGGCTTACTGTCTGGAGAAAAAGCTGGATACGCCGGCGGAGATCTACTATAAATATGAAGGCGGCAACACCAGCGGAAGCCACAAGCTGAATTCCGCCATCGCCCAGGCCTACTACGCCAAGCAGCAGGGCCTGAAAGGCGTCACCACAGAGACCGGAGCCGGCCAGTGGGGCACAGCGCTTTCCATGGCATGCTCCTACTTCGACCTCGACTGCGATGTCTACATGGTCAAGGTCTCCTATGAGCAGAAACCCTTCAGAAGAGATGTGATGCGGACCTACGGCGCCACAGTCACACCGTCCCCGTCGGACAAGACCCAGGTGGGACGCAGGATCCTGGAGGAGCATCCGGGAACCACCGGCAGTCTGGGCTGCGCCATCTCCGAAGCGGTGGAAGCGGCGGTTTCCAGAGAGGGATACCGTTACGTTCTGGGAAGCGTTCTGAATCAGGTCCTCCTGCATCAGTCGGTCATCGGTCAGGAAACCAAGACCGCGCTGGAGAAATACGGGATCGAACCGGATATGATCATCGGCTGCTGCGGCGGCGGATCCAACTTCGGCGGTCTGATCTCACCCTTCATGGGAGAAAAGATCCGCGGTGAAAAGGACTACCGGATCATCGGTGTTGAGCCGGCTTCCTGCCCATCCCTGACCCGGGGCAGATACGCATATGATTTCTGTGATACCGGCAAGGTCTGTCCGCTGGCGAAGATGTACACCCTGGGCAGCGGTTTCATTCCTTCTCCTAACCATGCCGGCGGACTCCGGTACCACGGCATGAGCGGCATCATCTCACAGCTTTATGATGACGGACTCATCGAGGCCAGATCCTACGAGCAGACGGAAGTCTTCAAGGCAGCCATCGAATTCGCCCGGGTGGAAGGCATCCTGCCGGCGCCGGAAAGCAGCCACGCCATCAAGGCGGCCATCGACGAAGCCATGAAGTGCAAGGAGACAGGCGAGAAGAAGGTCATCGTCCTGGGTCTGACCGGCACCGGCTACTTCGATATGGTGGCTTACCAGAAGTATCTGGACGGCGAGATGAACGATTACATCCCCACCGACGAAGAACTGGAAGTCGGCTTCGCCACACTGCCGCAGATCGGGTGAGACAGCTGACCCGCAGGTCGTGTGAGAGTATCTGGCCCGCAGGTCGTGTGAGAGTATCTGGCCCGCAGATCGGGAAGGAACAGCTGACCCGCAGGTTAGCTGAGGATCCCTGGATTTCCCGGAATGGGGGCGGCTGGTTGCAGATCTTCCTCTGAAAAAAAGAATTCTGCACCATCCAATGGACCCAAGTGAAGATTCTTTTCTCGTAAAACAGAATCTGTACCACTCAGGGGCAGTGTATGTGATTTCAGGAAGACAGGAGCAGGATTTACACCCTCTCGGCTGGTCCTGGACAACACGATCCTGCCATCGTCCGTTCACTGATGCAAATCTATTTCTAAATACAAATAATCTGCACCCGTTAAGTCAACGTGGTGCAGATTTTTTGATTAATAAAATGAATGTGCAACCGTGGGTCATTGGACTGTACCCTAAAGTGTAGACATTAGAATTCGTAAGAAAATACAACAACTTACGGCGATCCCGATATGTGGACTGTAGAAGTGCAACATTTTGTTCCCGTCTGATCAGATCAGCAGCGCTTGGTACGGGGTACCATTCATTTTCGGACAGCGCCTCCCGGGGAAGCAAGCCCCTGCGGGGAAGAAAAGATGACCTATGAAATCGGGGCAGACAATGGTATACTAACTATGTATACGTTACGCGGGATCGGCCAGCCTTTGCGGGCGGACCTCCGCGAAAAACTTAAGACGGGAGAAGAGAATTGAGACGACGCAATATCGACATATCATTTTTTGTCATCATCGTCCTGCTGGCGGGCATGTCGCTGCGCCAGGGGGGCCTGTCGGATCCCAGGACCTGGATCATGGAGAAGGTCCTGCTGGTGCCGGCCATCATCATCGGCCTGACTTTTCATGAATTTGCTCACGCCGCGGTGGCCTACAAGCTGGGTGACCAGACCCCCATGCTGCAGGGCAGAGTGACGCTGAATCCGATGGCCCACATCGACTGGATGGGCCTGGCAGCCCTGTTTTTTGTGGGCTTCGGCTGGGGACAGCCGGTGCAGATCGATCCCTATCAGTTCCGGCACAGACGCAGAGATGAACTCCTGGTGTCTGTGGCGGGCGTTGCCATGAACTTTTTGCTGGCCGTGGTCTTTACCTTCGTGGCCAAGCTGGTCCTGATGGCAGCCGGATGGGAATGGCTGTCCACAGGCTTCGGCAACGGCATCTGGCAGATGGTCCTGTATATCGTCCAGATCAATCTGGTGCTGATGATCTTCAACCTGATCCCGGTGCCGCCCCTGGACGGATTCAACATCATCGCCCAGATCTTCAATTTCGGGAATACAGAAACCTATTGGCGGATCTACCAGTACGGCAACTGGATCCTGGTGGCTCTGATCGTGTTCGGCGTGACCGGCATGATCATCAGCCCCTGCGTCAACGCCATCTACAGTTTCCTGACCAATCTGATCCTGCTGTAAACCAGACATCATCTCACAAAAACAACTTATGGAATACCTGAACAGACTCAATGACAAACAGCGCGAGGCCGCCACGTATACGGAGGGCCCGCTTCTCATACTGGCCGGCGCCGGCTCCGGCAAGACCAGCACCATGACCAGCCGCATCGCCTATCTGATCGATGCGAAGGGAGTGGACCCCTACAACATCCTGGCGGTGACCTTCACCAACAAGGCGGCCAAGGAAATGCGGGACCGGGCGGAGCAGCTGGTGGGCAGCGGCCTGAACATGTGGATCCTGACCTTTCACTCAGCCTGCCTGAGGATCCTGCGCAGCCATGCTGACGTGCTGGGCTACGGCAGGGATTTCAGTGTGTACGATCCCACGGACCAGAAGACCCTGGTCAAGAACCTGTGCAAGGACCTGCAGATCGACACCAAGAAATTCACCCCCGCCTATTTCCTGGGCGTCATCAGCAAGTGCAAGGAGCAGCGCATCACACCAAAGCAGTACCCCAGGGAGTTCGGCACGGACTTCAAGGAGGAGATGATCCACAAGGTCTACGACGGCTATGAAACGGCCCTGCACAAAAACAATGCCATGGACTTTGATGACCTGCTTTTGAACACGGTCCGGGTGTTTGAGAACGACGAGTCGGTCCTGCTGAAATACCAGAACCGGTTCCGCTACATCATGGTGGACGAGTACCAGGATACCAACCAGATCCAGTACACCTTCATCCGGATGCTGGCGGAGCAGCACCGCAACCTCTGCGTGGTGGGCGACGATGACCAGTGCATCTACCAGTGGCGGGGGGCGGACATCCGCAACATCCTGGAATTCGAGAAGGACTTCCCCGGCGCCAAAGTGGTGAAGCTGGAGCAGAACTACCGGTCCACGGCAAACATCCTGGCGGCGGCCCACAGCGTCATTTCCCATAATACAGAGCGGAAGGCCAAGAAGCTCTGGACCAGCGAGGACGGCGGCAGCAAGATCACCCATTTCCGGGCCCGGGATGAACGGGAGGAGGCCCAGTACGTGGCCAGCGAGATCAGCCGCCTGACCGCGGGAAGCTATACCCTGGAGGAGGGCCGCACGGAAGGGCGCCGCTACAGCGATTTCGCGATCCTGTACCGCACCAACGCCCAGTCCAGAACCTTTGAAGAAGCCCTGTCCCGCCGGAACATTCCCTACCGGGTCCTGGGCGGTCTGCGTTACTACGACCGCAAGGAGATCAAGGACATCATGTGTTACATGCGCCTGGTCAGCAACCGGAACGACGATCTGGCCCTGGCCCGGGTCATCAACGAGCCCAAGCGGGGCATCGGCGCCAAGACCATCGAGAAGCTGCAGACCCTGGCCTCTGTCCGGGGCGAAAGTCTCTTCGATACCCTGATGGATGAAGCGGTCACCGCCAGTCTCAGTGCAAAGGCTGGCGCGGGCATCCGTGAACTGACGGATCTGATCAGCTCCTTCGGAGATCAGCAGGAGAACCTGCGGATCTCAGACATCTATGACGGCCTGCTGGTGCGGTCCGGTTACATGAAAATGCTGGAGGATCAGAACAATCTGGAGAGCGAGAGCCGGATCGAGAACCTGATGGAATTCAAATCCGTCATCATCGATTACGAGGAGCAGGAACCCGGCATCACCCTGCCGGAGTTCATGGAACGCATCGCCCTGCTGGCGGATGTGGACAACCATGACGCCGGGGAGAACGCCGTGGTCCTCATGACCCTGCACAGCGCCAAGGGCCTGGAATTCCCCTTCGTTTTCATGCCGGGCATGGAAGACGGGCTGTTTCCCGGCTGGCGCGCCTTCGACCGTCCGGACGGACTGGAAGAAGAGCGGCGTCTCTGCTATGTGGGCATCACCCGGGCCAAGGAGCGGCTCTGGATGACCAGCGCCGAGGGCAGGACCATCTACGGCAAATTCGATTTCACCCGGGAGTCCCAGTTCATGCAGGAGATCGATCCGAAACTCCTGGAAGGGGACGGGGTCTACCAGAAGAAGCCGGCGGCCAATGTGTTTGCCGACGGGGCGCGGGAGAAAACCCCCTTCAAGCCCTTTGATCAGCTGAAATATGCCCGCCAGCAGACCCGGCAGAACGCGGCTGCCATGCAGCAGTCGGAAAGCTTTACCGCGGGCGATCTGGTGAACCATCCCAAGTTCGGCGACGGTCAGGTCCTGTCCACCGACGGAAAGATCCTGCGGGTGCGCTTCGCGGATGGAGAGAAAAAACTGGCGGTGGGATTCGCCCCGCTGAAGAAACGATAACAGACGGAGCATCCTTGGAATAAAAGCAGGCGGAGCATGACTCCGCCCGGAAACCAACAATGAACGAGAAGAGAGAACGGATACAAAACCTGGTGGCGCTGCTGAATCAGGCCTCCAGGGCATATTACCAGGAAGACGGCGAGATCATGTCCAACCGGGAATACGACCGGCTCTACGATGAGCTGGTGGGCCTGGAGAAGGAAACGGGCATCGTCCTGTCCTCCAGCCCCACGGTGAATGTGGGTTACGAAGTGGTGAGCAGCCTGCCCAAGGAGCGGCATCCTTCACCCATGCTGTCCCTGGATAAGACCAAGGAAGTCAGCCGTCTGGAGGAATGGCTGGGAGGCCAGGAGGGTCTCCTGTCATGGAAGCTGGACGGACTGACCATCGTTCTGACTTATGAAGACGGCGCCCTGACCCGGGCGGTCACACGGGGCGACGGGATCGTCGGCGAGGTCATCACCGCCAATGCCAGGGTATTCGACAATGTCCCCCTGACCATTCCGGCGGCGGAAGGAACCGTGGTGGTCCGCGGAGAGGCGGTCATCAGTTATCCCCAGTTTGAAGCCATCAACGCGGCCATCGAGGATGCGGATGCCAGGTACAAGAATCCGAGAAACCTCTGCAGCGGAACGGTCCGGCAGCTGGACAGCAGCATCACCGCCGGAAGGCACGTGAAGTTCTTCGCATTTTCACTGGCTTCGGATGCGCCGGAAGCTTCTGCATCCGGCAGCGGGATGACCCGCCGCAGCCAGCAGATGGCCTGGCTCAGGTCCCAGGGATTTGAGACAGTGGAGGAAGTCCCTGTGACGCGTGACACTGTGGCGGAGGCTGTGCAGGGATTCGCCGACCGGATCCGGGATTTCGAGATCCCATCCGACGGACTGGTGCTCATTTACGATGATATCGCCTACGGCCGTTCCCTTGGGAGCACGGCCAAGTTCCCGCGGGACTCCATCGCCTTCAAGTGGGCGGATGAGACCGCGCAGACCACCCTGCGGGAGATCCTCTGGAATCCTTCCCGGACAGGGCTGATCAATCCCATCGCGGTCTTTGATCCGGTGGACCTGGAAGGGACCACCGTCAGCCGGGCTTCGGTGCACAACCTGAGCATCGTTCAGGAGCTGCGGCTCAGACCCGGGGATACCATTGAAGTGTACAAGGCCAATATGATCATTCCCCAGATCGCGGGCAATCTTTCGGCAGCGGACCATGAAGCGGAAGCGCCGCCGGCCCAGTGCCCTGCCTGCGACGGACCCACCAGGGTCCGGGATGAAAACGGGATCCGGACGCTGCACTGTCCGAATCCGGACTGCCCGGCGAAAAAAATCAAGTCCTTTACCCATTTTGTCAGCCGGAACGCCATGAACATCGAGGGCCTTTCGGAAGCGACCCTGGAGAAGCTCATCGGCCGGGGCTGCATCCATGAACCGGCGGATATCTTTCGCCTGCAGCAGCACCGGCAGGAGATCGTGGACATGGAAGGCTTCGGTGAGAAGTCCTTCGAGAACCTGATCGCCGCCTGTGATACGGCATCCCGCACCACGCCGGACCGGCTGCTCTACAGCCTGGGCATTCCGGGCATCGGAACGTCAGGCGCGCGGCTGATCGCCCGGGCGGGGCGCAACAAATGGGAGGAGATCCGGCACATGACCCGGGACAGCCTTCTGACCATCGATGGCATCGGCGAGGTGCTGGCATCGGACTACGCTGCGTTTTTTGCGGACGAGAAGAATATCCGCGTGGTGGATGATCTTCTTGAAGTGCTGACCCTGGACGAAAGCTTCGAAGAAGCGGCTGACCAGCCTTTGCAGGGAAAAACCTTCGTGATCACCGGAAGCCTGGACCAGTTCGCGAACCGTGACGAGGCCAAGGAACGGATCCAGGAGCTGGGCGGCAAAGTGGCCGGATCGGTGAGCAAGAAAACGGATTACCTGGTGAACAACGACATCGAATCCGCATCTTCAAAGAACAGGAAGGCCAAGGAACTGGGCATTCCCATCATTACTGAGCAGGAGCTGCTGGAGCTGATGGGTTGAGGCCGCAGCGGGCAATCAATAGGAAACGGAGATTACAATGATTCTGCCAACAGGAAAACTTGACAGCGATCTGCTGAAACAGATCGTTTTTGACAAGATCACATACAGAAACGACGACGTGAAGGTGCGGCCGGGCATCGGCGAAGACTGCGCCTGCATGGATTTCGGGGATTTTGACTGCGTCATGTCAACGGATCCCATCACATCCGCGGTGAACGATATCGGCCGGCTGTCGATCCATATCACATGCAACGATATCGCTTCCAACGGGGTACAGCCGCTGGGCATCATGCTGGCGGTGATGCTCCCGGAGGGGACCACGGACCAGGATGTGGAGCACATCATGGGACAGGCGGCGGAGACTGCCGCGGCCCTCAAAGTCGAGATCATCGGCGGGCATACGGAGATCACACCTGCGGTGAAGCAGCCGGTCATCGTATCCACTGCCATCGGAAAAACGGCGGCGGGCACCTCCCAGAGCGGCAACGATATGGTGCCGGGAGACTGGATCATGATGACCAAGACCTGCGGCCTGGAAGGCAGCGGCATCATTGCCTGCGACTATGCATCCATGCTGGCGCAGGAAAAAGACGCGGCGGGCGATCCACTGTTTACCGAAGAAGAGATCCACCGGGCCCAGAGTTTCCTGGACAGGGTCAGCGTGGTGGCGGAGGGTGTTGCCGCCGGCCGGGTGGGCACCCACGGAATGCATGACATCACGGAGGGCGGCATTCTCGGAGCAGTCTGGGAAATGTGCCAGATCGCGGGCACCGGAGCGGAGGTCTGGGAGAAGGAGATCCCCATAGAACCGGAGACAGAGAAGATCTGCCGCCTGTTCGATATTGATCCGCTGCGTCTGATTTCCAGCGGGTCCATGGTCATCATCGCGCCCGCAGACAAAAGGCAGGCCATGGAGGATGCCATGGCGGCCGCGGGGGTGAGGATCTCTGCCATCGGCCGCATCACGGAAGCGGCGGAAGGCATCCGGATGATTCGGAAGGCTTCAGGAAGCGGCGCGGGACAGAGCGGCGAGGAGATCGATCCGCCCTACATGGATGAGATCTACAAGGTGGCCGGGCGGAAACCGGTGGAACGCAGATAGGATCCGGGAACCGGGAACTGGGAACAGGAGGACTGTGATGGACAACAGATTAATGATGCTGGCGATCCTGCCGGGCATTTTGATCATCATCTATATTTACAGGATGGACAAGGTGGAGAAGGAGCCATGGCCCCTGATCTTGAAGCTCATGCTTTTCGGCGCCCTGTCCTGCGTGCCGGCATCCTTTATGGAGTCGGCCATTGAATCCTCGGTGATCATGGGGCCGGAGGGGTCGCTGAGTTACGCGGTGACCAACGCCTTTCTGGTGGCAGCCCTGTGCGAGGAGATCTGCAAATATCTCTTCCTTCGCTTCGGCGCGTGGAACAACCGGGAATTCGGTTACCGGTTCGACGGTATCGTCTACGGTGTGGCCGTGGCGGTGGGTTTTGCGGTGCTGGAGAACATTCTGTACGTCATGCAGTACGGCTTCTACACGGCCATCGTCCGGGCTGTGATGGCTGTGCCGCTGCACGCTTTCTGCGGCGTGTTCATGGGCATTTTCTTCGGAGCTGCCAAACAGGCGCAGGTCCAGGGCAGAAGCACCATCAAATTCACATTCCTGGCCCTGATCGTCCCCATGCTGATCCACGGCATCTACGATTCCCTGGCTTTCCTGGGCAGTACGGAAGCCTCCGTGGTTCTGCTGGCATTCGTGCTGGCCATGTACATTGTTTCCATCCGCGTCATCCGCAGGTTTTCCAGGGATGACTGGAGCTCCGGCTTCTATCCGGATACCCAGCCCCTTTCAGACGGAGGCCCGGGATGGACCAGCACCACGGGAAACCGTGGCTTCGGCGACACCACGTCCAGCGGCTACCGGGCTTATCCGGGAGACATCCAGGACGGCAAGCTGATCATGCTCTGTCCTTACTGTCAGCGGGGAATGCGGGTGCCGGCCGGACTGGGCAAGGTCCGGGTGCGCTGTCCCCACTGCGGCAGGGAATTCGAAGAGACCACCTGATCCGGACGCCCCGGCCTGGTTTTCCTTGACGATGACCCGGAAAGAGGCTATACTGGTTGTGCATGAATTGCCCTTTGATGGTTCCGCATGCATGGTTTGGGTCCTGCGCAATAGGACGCCGTGAACCTTGTCAGGTCCGGAAGGAAGCAGCAATAAGCGGAAGCTCTTATGTGCCGCAGATCAGCCTTCTCCAACGCCTGCGGAGCTTTCAAAGGGCAATTTGAGTTTTTATGATGAGAGTCGGATCTCCCCGGCGCTGCAGGCGGCGGATCCCGTCTGACACAGGAAACCCCGCCTGAACACAGGAAACAGATACGAAACATGTACACAGCATTATACCGCGCATACCGGCCGGAGGTGTTTGACCAGCTCCTGGGCCAGGAACATATCACGAAGATCCTGAAGAATCAGCTTGCCTCCGGGACCACCAGCCATGCTTACCTGTTCTGCGGAACCAGAGGCACCGGCAAAACCACCACGGCGCGGCTGCTTGCCAAGGGTCTGAACTGTACGGCGGAGGGAGAGCGGCCCTGCGGCAAGTGCCCGGCCTGTCAGTCCATCCGTGACGGCAATTTCCTGGATGTGGTGGAGATCGACGCGGCCTCCAACCGCGGTATCGATGACATCCGCCAGCTGCGCGACAGCGTCAACTATCCGCCGGCGGTGGGACGGCACAAGGTCTACATCATCGACGAAGTGCACATGCTTTCCACGGAGGCCTTCAACGCCCTGCTGAAGACGCTGGAGGAACCCCCTGAATATGTGACGTTCATTCTGGCCACGACGGAGCCCCGCAAGCTGCCGGCCACCATTCTTTCCCGGTGTCTGCGGCTGGATTTCAAACGGGTCCCGGAAAATGTCCTGATCCGCGGGATGAAGCAGATCTGTGAGGACATCGGCATTCAGGTGACCGAACCGGCTCTCAGGATCATCGCGGCCAATGCGGATGGTTCTGTAAGAGACGGCCTGAGCATTCTGGACCAGTGCATCTCCGGCGGCGACAAGACGGTGGACGCGCCGGATGTGCTGGATTTTCTGGGCGCTTCCGGAGAGGAAGTGTTCATCACGCTGACGGACATGATCTCCAAGCGCAGGACTGCCGAGGCCATCGAATATCTGGATTCGGTGCTGGCGGACGGCAAGGATGTGCGTCAGCTGATCCGCGACTGGATCAGTCACTACCGGAATCTGATGATGACCCGGTTCATCCGGGACCCGCAGGCAGTGATCAATCTGTCGGCGGAGAACATCGACCGGGTCAGACAGCAAAGCTCCGTCATGGAACTGGAAGACATCACCCGGGGCATCATGGAACTGTCGAAGACAGCGGACGCTGCCCGGTGGTCCACCCAGCCGAGGATCCTTCTGGAAGTCTGCATGGTCAATCTCTGCCAGGGCGCGGGAACCCTGCCCATGCGCAGGCCCGGCGAGCCCGGAGACGCAGGGAAAGATGCTTTGATGCGGGGCGGGATCCCCGGAGGCCGGATGCAAAGGCAGGCCGGACCCGGTAAAGCGGCACAGCGACAGGCAGCACCCGACTCAGCGCCGCGGCCCCAGGCAGCGCCCCTTGACGTGCCTCAGGCGGCCCCGCGAACAGAACCGACGGACGATCCGGATGAATCCGCAGGGACCCTGGATGCGCTGGATGCCATGATCGCTGCAGCCCGCAAGAACCCGGCGCAGCAGGAATCATCTGCAATGAAGGACAGACCGGCGCAGCAGGAGCAGCCGCAGGCCCGGATGCCGTCCGGACCGCAGAATGCCGCTGCGTTCCGGGAAGAACCTATGCCCGAAGAAGAGTATCAGGATGAGGCCCCCATGTGGGACGCTTCCATGTGGGAGGAGGCAACAGAACGGCCGGACGCGCAGTTCGCTGATGCAGGGACATTGGGAACGCAGCCTGTTGATGCAGGTTTTCCGGACCCGCAGCCCATGGATGCGGG
>CAMNJK010000023.1 GCA_946541435.1 uncultured Bacillota bacterium | reverse complement strand
GCCCAGATTCAGAGTAGGAAAATCCATGTTGCAGCGGCAAGCTGCAGATAAAGCCTCTGATCCACATAAGCCATTGCCCGGGAGAATACCAACTTGACCCGGGCGCTTTTATTTTCAGGATCAAAAAGAGAGGAGAACGAACAATGAGTAACTATAGATTTGAAACACTGCAGATTCATAAGGGACAGGAACAGGCGGATCCGGCCACAGACGCCAGAGCCGTTCCCATCTACCAGACCACAGCCTACGTATTCCACAACAGCCAGCACGCCGCCGACCGGTTCGGACTGGCGGACCCGGGAAACATCTACGGGAGACTCACCAATTCCACCCAGGATGTCCTGGAGCAAAGGCTGGCCGCGCTGGAAGGCGGAAGCGCAGCACTGGCCCTGGCATCGGGAGCGGCGGCCATCACCTACGCCATCGAAGCTCTGGCGGCCAACGGCGGCCACATCGTAGCGCAGAAGACCATTTACGGCGGAACATTCAACCTCCTGGAACATACATTGCCGCAGTACGGCATCGAGACCACCTTCGTCGATGCTCACGATCTTCAGGAAGTGGAGGGGGCGATCAAGGATAACACCCGCGCCATCTTCCTGGAGACCCTGGGCAACCCCAACAGCGATATTCCCGACATCGACGCCATCGCGGAGATCGCCCACAGAAACGGCCTCCCCCTGGTGATCGACAACACCTTCGGCACGCCTTACCTGATCCGGCCCATCGAGCACGGCGCGGACATCGTGGTCCATTCCGCCACCAAGTTCATCGGCGGCCACGGGACCACCCTGGGCGGCATCATCGTGGAATCCGGGAAATTCGACTGGAAGGCCAGCGGCAAGTTCCCCAACATCGCGGACCCCAACCCCAGCTACCACGGGATCTCCTTCTATGACGCAGTGGGACCGGCGGCCTTCGTGACCTACATCCGGGCCATCCTGCTCAGGGATACCGGCGCCACCATCGCGCCCTTCAGCGCATTCCTGCTCCTGCAGGGGGTGGAGACATTATCTCTCAGACTGGAGCGGCACGCGGAGAACACGGCCAAGGTGATCGACTACCTGAAGGATCATCCCCTGGTAAAGAAGATCAACCATCCGTCCCTGCCGGACCATCCGGACCATGAACTGTATGAGAAATATTTCCCCAAGGGCGGCGGCTCAATCTTCACCTTTGAGATCGAGGGCGGACGGAAGGAGGCCTGGGAGTTCATCGATCACCTGGAGATCTTCTCCCTGCTGGCCAACGTGGCGGACGTAAAAAGCCTGGTGATCCATCCGGCTTCCACCACCCATTCTCAGCTGACGGATGAGGAACTGCAGGACCAGGGCATCAGCCAGAGCACCATACGCCTGTCCATCGGAACAGAGCATATCGACGATATCATCGCGGACCTGGAGAAAGGCTTCGCGGCCATCGGATAAGGCCATCGAATACGGCCATCGGACAAATCAGATAAGAAAGAGAAAAGAACCGGGTTATCACCGGATGAAAGGAGAACAAAAATGTCTAATATTTATAAGGGAACACTGGAACTGATCGGCAACACCCCGCTGGTGGAAGCGGTGAATATCGAAAAGGATCTGGGACTGAAGGCCACAGTGCTGCTGAAGCTGGAGTACTTCAATCCGGCGGGCAGCGTCAAGGACCGCATCGCCAAGTCCATGATCGAAGACGCAGAGGAAAAGGGTCTGCTGAAGGAAGGATCCGTGATCATCGAGCCCACCTCAGGCAATACCGGGATCGGCCTTGCAGCCATCGCGGCCGCCAAGGGTTACCGGGCCATCCTGACCATGCCCGAGACCATGAGTGTTGAGAGAAGAAATATCCTGAAGGCCTACGGCGCGGAGATCGTTCTCACCGAAGGCGCCAAGGGCATGAAGGGCGCCATCGCCAAGGCGGAGGAGCTGGCGGAGGAGATCCCGGACAGCTTCATCCCGGGACAGTTCGTCAATCCGGCCAACCCGGCGATCCATAAAGCAACCACCGGTCCGGAGATCTGGAGAGATACCGACGGCAAAGTGGACATCTTCATTTCCGGCGTCGGCACCGGCGGGACCGTCACCGGAACGGGAGAGTATCTGAAGGAGCAGAATCCGGATGTGAAGGTCGTCGCTCTGGAGCCGGACGATTCTCCAGTGCTTTCCGAAGGGAAGGCAGGCGTTCATAAGATCCAGGGCATCGGCGCAGGCTTCGTGCCGGATGTACTGAATACCGCAGTCTATGATGAGGTGTTCCGGGCCACCAACGAGGATGCCTTCAATGCGGCCAAGTACCTGGCAAAGAAGGAAGGTGTCTCCGTGGGCATCTCCTCCGGCGCTGCCCTGCACGCGGCCATCGAGTACGCCAAAAAGCCGGAGAACGAGGGCAAGGTCATCGTCGCTCTCCTTCCGGACAGCGGAGACAGATACTATTCCACACCGCTGTTCACGGAATAAGAGACATCTGAACAGAACTTCATAACTTCATCCGCGCAGCCGGGAGCAGATCGCCCGGCTGCGCTTTTTGTCCGCGGAAAAGATCCATGCCGTGACAGGAAATCATTTGTGATAAAATTATCATACGGGACAGTGATTGTGGTATGATAAACATTAGGACATAAGTGTCAGCAGAAAAGACTTGGAGGAGCAAAATGTCAGGTGAGTTCAGAATACAATCCCAGGAGAAAAGGCTGGTGCTGGTGGTTGACGATGAGCTTGTCAACAGAGAGATGCTGGGGATGATGATCGGGGACGCGTATGACCTGATCTTCGCAGCGGACGGACAGGAGGCACTGGCGCAGATCAAAAGCAGTGACCGGGAGATCTCGCTGATCCTGCTGGATCTCATGATGCCGGTCATGTCCGGCATGATGGTCCTGCGGCGGCTGGCGGAGGACCCCGCCTGGTCCAAGATCCCCGTGATCGTCATGACCTCAGACACGGAATCCGAGGCCATCTGTCTGGAGCTGGGCGCGGTGGACTTCATTTCAAAGCCCTATCCGTCCCGGGATATCATCCTGGCAAGGATCCGGCGGATCATCGAGCTGTCAGAGGACAGAGAACTTATCGGCTCAACGGAGAGAGATCCGGTGACCGGACTCTATAACCGGGAATTCTTTTACAGCTATGCTGCCGCCTTCGATCAGCACCACAGAAACAGCCCCATGGACTGCATCGTGGTGGACATCTGCCGGTTCCACCTGCTGGTGGAGCGGTTGGGACGGACGCAGGTGAGCAGCATCCTGAACCGGATCGGCAGCAATCTCAGGGAGATGGTCCGGGGGGACGGAGGCATTGTCAGCCGGAGAGAAGAGGACACCTTCATGGTCTATTGTCCCCACCGCGCGGATTACCGGGACCTGCTTGATCAGGCTGCCGCGGGGATCGGAGTGGAGACGGAGAATGAAGGCAGGATCCGTCTTTGCATGGGTGTCTATGAGAACGCTGACAGATCCATCGGTCTGGAGCAGCGGTTTGAACGCGCCAAGGTGGCGGCGGACAGGGCCCGCGGCAATTACAATAAAGACATCGAGTTTTATAATACAGACCTGCACGAAGCGGAGCTGCTTGCTGCGCGCCTGGCCGAAGATTTTGAACGGGCCATCCGGGACAGGGAGTTCCGGGTCTTTTATCAGCCCCAGTTTGATGTACAGCATGACCAGCCTTTGCTCTGCAGCGCGGAGGCTCTGGTCAGATGGCAGCATCCGAAGCTGGGGATGGTGAGTCCCGGCAGGTTCATTCCGGTGTTTGAGAAGAACGGCATGATCCGCAGACTGGACAATTATGTCTGGGAAGAGGCGGCCCGTCAGATCGCGGAATGGAAAAAAACAACGGGCATGTCCGTTCCTGTGGCGGTCAATGTCTCGCGGATCGACATCACGGACCCCGGGATCATTCCCTTCTTCGAGAAGCTTCTGGCGGACTATGATGTGGAGCCCTCGGAACTGAGTCTGGAAGTTACGGAATCAGCTTATGCGGATGATGAGGAGTATATCATCGATACGGTCCAGCGGCTCAGACGCCTGGGACTCAAGGTGGAGATGGATGACTTCGGCACAGGGTACTCTTCTCTGAGCATGCTGTCGCAGCTTCCCATCGATGCCCTGAAGCTGGACATGAGTTTCGTCCGGAACGCTTTTTCCGGAAACGGGGATGCCCGCATGATCCGGCTGGTGCTGGACATCGCCGGATATCTGGATGTACCGGTGATCGCGGAGGGTGTTGAGAATCTGCAGCAGGTCAGCGTACTCAAGGGCATGGGCTGCCAGATCATTCAGGGACACTGCTTCTCAAAGGCAGTGCCGGCGGATGAGATGACCGCTTTTCTCGAGGAGAAGAAGCAAAGGCTGGAGAAAGCGGATCCAGAAGGCAGACAGGCGCCGCGGGAAGAGGAAGCAGCCGCTGAAGATGACCATCTGACTTTCGCGCGGATCGCCCAGGCCCTGTCACAGGATTACTTCACGGTCTATTATCTCAACACCGAGACCGGGGACTACCGGGAATACAGGATGCAGGGAGAGGATCACAGGCTGCTGCAGGTGGCCGGCGGCACTGATTTCTTTGAGGACTGTATGAAGCAGATCCCCGAGAGGATCGTTCCGGAGGATCAGGACCGGGTGCGGAAGGCGTTTGAGAAACTGAGTTTCCTGGACTCCGTCCGCGGCAGGGGCAGATTCTCCATCAAATATCAGACCATCGTGGACGGAATCCCGATGAACGTGAACACCAAGGCGATCCGTCTGGCCGATGACAGGGACCACATCGTGATCGGCCTGAGCAATATCGACGCGGAGGTCCGGCGGGAAAGGGAATATCATGAAGCCCTGGAAAAGAGCGTGACCTACGCTTCTCTGGCCAAGGCCCTGGCTGCGGATTATTTCAGCATCTACTATGTGGATACCGAAACCGACCGGTTCACAGAATTCACAGCCAATGCGGCCTACGAAGACCTGGGCATCGAAAAGGCCGGAGAGAACTTCTTTCAGGTGAGCAGGCAGAATGTCAGACGGGTCATCCATCCGGAGGATCAGGGAGAGTTTCTCCGGTTGTTCACGAAGAAGAATCTGCTCCGGGAACTGGATAAAAACGGCGCGTTCACCATTTCCTACAGGCTCGTATTCGACGGGAATCCTGCCTGGGTCAGCATGAAAGCGATCAGAATGGGCGGATCCCGGGATAATCACATCGTGATCGGCGTCAACAACATCGATTTGCAGATGAAGCGCCATGAAAAATACGAAGACGCGAAGCGCGAGAACCTGACCTATTCCCGCATATTGTATGCGCTGTCGAAGGATTATTACAGCATTTACATGGTCAATACGGAAACGGATGAGTTCGTTGAGTATTCTTCCAATCCGGCTTACCGTGAGCTGAAGGTGGAGCAGACCGGCAGGAACTTCTTCGCGGAATGCCGGAAGAACGTGCTTCGGCTTGCCCATCCGAACGACCTGAAAAAGGCTCTCTTCGTCTGGGAGAAGGAGCGCTTGCTCAGGGAACTGGAAGACGGCAGGCCGTTTTCGGTGACCTATCGCCTGATGTTTGACGGCACCCCGGTCTATGTCAGCTGCAAGGTGATCCGGCTGACGGAGGATGACGGTCAGTTCATCGTCATCGGCATCAGCAATGTGAACGAACAGATGAAACGGGAAAAGGAACTGGATCAGGACCTGGAGCTGACGCAGTCTGCGGTGATGAAGGATCCGCTGACCGGAGTCAAGAGCAGGGACGCCTTCATGAAGGTCCGGGAGGAGATCGACCGGGACATCGCGTCCGGGATCCGGGATTCCTTCGCGGTGGCAGTATTCGATGTCATAAATCTGAAAGAGATCAACAACACCCTGGGACATGAGGCCGGTGACCAGTGCATCCGGCAGGCCTGTTCTCTGATCTGCAACCAGTTCAAGCGCAGTCCCGTATTCCGGATCGGCGGTGATGAGTTCGCCGCGATCCTGATGGGGCCGGACTATCTGGACAGGGAAAAGCTGGCAGAGAGTTTCAGTGAACAGAACAGGGCACATCAGGAAAGCGGCGGCCTGATGATTGCCTTTGGCATTTCTGAGTGGAGCGGAAACAGCGCCGAAACCATTGAGAAGGTCTTCGGCCGCGCAGACGCGGCAATGCGCGAAGATAAGAAGAAACGCAGGGCATGATCCCGCCGATCCCTTCCGGAAGAGAGGGGAAGGATGCCGGACTGTCAGGAAGGAACAGACCATGCTGAAAAGCCACGAAAAATTTCATTCCGCCAACGGAAAACGCCAGATCCTGATCGCGGAGGACCAGCAGATCAACCGGGAACTGCTGGGGTTGTATCTGCAGGATGAATACGAGCTCCTGTACGCCTGTGACGGCGGGGAGACTCTGGAGATGATCCGCGCTCACCGGGAGACACTCTCCCTGATCCTGCTGGACATCATCATGCCGGTCATGTCCGGCATCGAGGTCCTGAAGATCATCCGCGCCGACGACAGCCTGAATCATATCCCTGTGATCGTGACCACGGCGGAGCCGGAGACGGAGATCGAGTGCCTGGACCTGGGCGCCGCTGATTTCATTTCCAAGAACTATCCCCCCCGGGAGGTATTCTCCGCCAGAGTCCGTCACGCCATTGAGCTGTCTGAAGACAGGGACATTATCAAATTCACCGAAAGGGATGAGCTGACGGGACTTTATAACAGAGATTACTTCTATCGTTACGCCGAGCAGTTCGACCAGCATCACAAGGATGTGGATACAGATGCCATCATCGTGGACGTCAATCATTTTCACATGATCAATGAACGCTACGGCAAAGCCTACGGGGACAGTGTCCTGCGCCGGATCGGCCTGCAGCTGCGTGAAACGGTGGCGGATTCGGACGGCATCGTCTGCAGAAGAAACGCGGACACCTTCATGGTCTACTGCCGACACAGAGAGGATTATGAAGAGATCCTGGAACAGGCATCTCTGTGTCTGATGGATGAATCCACTTCAGAAAACCGCATCCGGCTGCGGATGGGGATCTACCAGAATGTAGACAAATCCGTGGATATCGAGCGGCGGTTTGACTGGGCCAAGCAGGCCTCGGATAAGGTCAGGGGGAACCTGAGCCGCAGGATCGAGACTTACAATGACGACATGCGGATCCAGCAGATCCGGGAAGAGCAGATGATCGAAGACTTTTCGGAGGCCATCGCCGGCGGTCAGTTCCAGGTCTACTACCAGCCAAAATTCGATATCCGCCCCGACACGCCGGTGCTGGCCAGCGCGGAGGCTCTGGTTCGCTGGATCCATCCCACGCGGGGCATGATCAGTCCGGGAGAGTTTATTCCCCTGTTTGAAAAAAACGGACTGATCCAGAAGCTGGACCTCTATGTCTGGCAGGAAACAGCCCGTCAGATCAGGCAATGGCGGGAGGAACTGAATTATTCCGTTCCGGTCTCCGTAAACCTGTCCCGGGTGGATATTTATGATGAACACCTGCCGGAGACCCTGCTGTCGATCCTGGAAGAGTTTGATATTACCGGAAGAGACCTCCTTCTGGAGGTCACAGAATCCGCCTATACACAGGATCAGGATCAGATCGTTGAGATGATCGTCAGGCTCAGGGAGATGGGATTCCGGATCGAGATGGATGATTTCGGCACCGGCTATTCCTCCCTGAACATGATCTCAAAGCTCCCCATTGACGCGCTGAAGCTGGACATGCTCTTCGTCCGTGACGCCTTCCGTCAGGGCGGGGATGAGCATCTGGTCAATCTGATCATTGACATCTCAAAGCACCTGAACGTGCCTGTCATCGCGGAAGGTGTGGAGACCGACACACAGCTGCACAGACTCAGGGAACTGGGGTGCGATCTGGTGCAGGGATATTTCTTCTCCAAACCGATCCCCGCCGGGGAGTTTGAAGCCTTCATCCTGCAGAAAAAAGAAGCGGATATGGCCCGGGTCGAGAAAGCGGACAGGGCCGCGGCAGATATGACAGAGAAAGGGGCGGCGGAAGACGCGCCGCGGGCGGCGGAAGAGACAGGAGCGAAGGAGCAGCCGGCCCGGGAACAGGGTGCGCGCCCGCATACCGACAGAAAACGTACCGCGATCCAGCTGAAAACAGAGTCGATCATCTTCGTCATGATCGCGGTGATCGTTGCCGTGAGTCTGATGATCACCGATCTTGCCGTTGCCAGGGGTTACCAGCGGATGGATGCGGCAAGCGACCGCTACATGGCGGCGCAGAGAGCGGCTGCCGACATGCAGGAGGGATCGGATTACCTGACGGACCGGGTCAGGTCCTTCGTTGTGACCGGAGAGATAGATTATCTCAGGGATTTCTATGAAGAACTGGAGGTGACCAGACAAAGAGATCACGCGGTGGAGGAACTGGAATACCTCCTGGAGGGTGAGGACACCACAGCTCTGGATGACCTCAGCATGGCGCTGCGGCTGTCGAATGCCCTGGTCCAGACCGAAAACTACGCAATGCGCCTCATCGTAGAGGCGGAAGGTTATGATGACCGGAAGGTGCCGGAGAAGATCCTGGGGATCCAGATCCGGGAAGAGGACCGGAACCTCACCAAAGAACAGATGCGGGAAAAAGCGCGGGAAATGGTCTTTGACAGCAATTACGCCCACTATAAGAAACGCATTCAGACCAATGTGGATCTTTGTACCCAGGCGCTGATCAAATCCTCGGGATCTGAACTGGAAGCATCTTCGGCAAGGCTGCTGACGATGACCAATATCCGGACGGCCCTGACCATCCTGCTCCTGCTGCTCGTGATCATCAACGTAGTGGTCATCACCGGGATGGTCCGCCGGCCCCTGACCCGTATGGTCAGACAGATGCAAAAGCAGGAGATCATCGAACCCATCGGTGTGGAGGAACTCCGGTTCGTTACCCGCACCTACAACAGGATCCTGCACGAAAATGAAGAGGCCAGGGAAAAACTCAGACACCAGGCATCCCATGACGCTCTCACCGGTCTCTTCAACCGGGGCGCCTATGACCTTCTGATGAAGAGCGCCGACAGCAAACATATGGCCCTGCTTCTGATCGATGTGGATTACTTCAAGCAGGTCAACGATACCTACGGGCACGCGGTGGGCGACAGGATCCTTCAGAAAGTCGCCGATATCCTACGGCACAGCTTCCGTTCCGTGGACCATCTGTGCAGGATCGGCGGAGACGAATTTGCGGTCATCATGACCCGGGTCAACAGCAGCCACAGTCAGCTGGTGCTCGACAAGATCGAAAAGGCCAATAAAATGCTGCAGTTCCCCGAGGACAGCCTGCCGCCGGTATCCCTCAGTGTCGGCGTGGCCTTCTCCGACCGTGAGAATCCGGAAGGTGATATATTCAAGGACGCGGACACAGCCCTTTACCGGGTCAAGAAGGCCGGGCGGAAGGGATGCGCCATCTATTGATTCAGTTGGAGGTTACAGCAGATGTTTACGTTTTATTTCTTCAAAGATCCTTCTTCCTGGATCCTGCCCTGGATCCTGCAGGTCATTTCATATTTTGTCCTGCTGCGGAAGCTGAATCTGAAGCGGTGGACGGCCCTGGTCCCCTTCCTGGCGGAGCGGGAATTCTCCAAAATGACCTTCCGGAAGCTCAGGAGCTTCTACCGGCCCTTCGTGGTCTCGGCCATCCTGGCCCTGGGCGCCCTTTACCTGGGTCCCGGAGCGGACATGGGACGGGTCTTCATGTGGGCGGCTTCTCTGATCTATGGGATCTTCCTGATCCGGCTCTACTGGAAACTGGCCAAATGCATGGGCAAGGGTGTGATCTTCCGTTTCTGCACGATCCTGTGCCCGGTGCTGTTCCTGTTCATTCTGGGCGTGGGGAGGTCGCAGTATCATCCCCTGCCTTTGCGGCCCCTGAAGCAGTACAGCCGGCGGGCCCGGCATCTGCACCGGGCGGCTCTGGTGCTGGTCTCCGCTGCGGAGATCCTGGTCATCGTCTGCGGCGTGGGATTCCTCTGTGTCCGGGAGAATCCGCCGGTTCCTCTGGTGAATTCCATCATCAAGGACACCTATGATTCCACCAAAGACATCACCGGCACAGGAGATGTGATCAGCCGGGAGGACGCCATGGGCAAGGCCGCGGCGTCGGTGGCGGATATGAAACCCTCCAGAGCGAAGTTCTTCCCGGACCACAGTCAGGATCAGAACGTGGTGGTCCTGGCCTATGTGGTCGGGTCCAATCTGGAGGGCAGGGCCGGCCTGGCCTCCGTCAACATCCGGCAGATGATCGATGCCAGCAAGCAGGGGGAAAACCTGACCTTCGTCATGGAGGCCGGCGGGTCGAAACGCTGGTTCACCAAGGGGATCGAGAATGCCTCCGTGGGCCGCTATGAGATCCGGGAGGGCAAGGTCAACAAGGTGAAGGACCTGCCGCCGGACACCTGCATGTCAGAGCAGAAGTCCCTGAAGGAGTTCATCAGCTGGGCGAAGAAGAAGTATCCCGCGGACCGGTATATGCTGGTGCTGTGGGACCACGGCGGCGGTGTCCCCTACGGATACGGACAGGATGATCTGAATCCACGGGAAGCGAAGGATGGGGATCCCGGAACCGGGACCATGCTGGCTTCCGAAGTGGCGGCTGCCATCGCAAAGGCTGGCCTGAAGTTTGACATCATCGGGTATGACGCCTGCCTGATGCAGGACATCGAGATCGCTTCTTCCCTGGAACCTTACGCGGATTACTATCTGGCCTCCGAGGAGACCGAAGGCGGCACCGGCTGGTTCTATACTTCCGCTTTCGGGAAGCTGGCCCAGGATCCCGGCATGAGCAGCGAGGAATTCGGCCGGGAAATGATCGCCTGCTATGATCCCTACAACAGGATCACCATGGGGGACGGCAAGCCGGTACCGGCGTCCACCCTGTCCTTTGTGGACCTGACCCTGGCGAAACCGGCCTGCCGGAAGCTGGGAGATATGCTGGCCAGCGTGGAGACGGCGGTCCGGGAGGATCCGGACGCCTTCGCCGATGTGGCCGGGGCCGCTGCCAGCGCCTACAGCTTCTCGGACAACATGCAGATCGATCTCATCGACTTCCTGAAGATCCTGGACAAGATGGATTATGGTGAACAGATCTGCTCCCACCAGGAGAAGAAGGATCTGCGCAGGGCCCTGCAGGCCAGCGTTCTCTACCGCAACGGGGACGCGGCCAAGGGGGTCAACGGGCTCTCGGTCGCCTTCCCCTACAAGGCCATCGGGATGTACGGAGATACCAGCAGGCAGCTGAAGGCCCTGTCCATGAACAAGGAAAAGGATGCCCTGGATGTGATCTTCAGCATCATGGCTGCCCAGCAGCAGAAGGATAAGGAGAAAAAGGAAAAGGAATTCCAGGAGGATCCTTCCCTGCAGGGATTCAGCGAGATGTGGTCCTACGGGGATTATACAAACGAAGACTGGTACATCAAAGGCTTCGAGGATTACAGCGAAGCCAGGGCCTTTGTGGACATTCCCCTGATCGAAACACCGGAGGGTTACCGGATCGATCTGCCGCAGAAGGCATGGAAGCTGGTGGCTGACTGCAGGACCGTACTCTATCAGAAGGTGGAGGGCGACGCCGGCGGCGCCGCATCCAGATATCTGGGCGCGGATTATATCGGCGGCGATGACGCGGATGGACATCCCATGGTTTCCATGGACGGAAGCTGGGTGCACATCGAAGGCCAGCCGGTCTGCTATGAAGCGGATCCGGTGAAGGAGACCGACGAAGGCGATGTGTATACCGGTAAGGTCAAGGCCCGGCTCAACGGCAGACGGACCATCACACTAATCATCGAATGGGATCCGGTGAAGGAAGATCAGACGGGAGACCAGGAGACCCCGACCCAGGGACGGGTCATCGGATACGAATCCGATTCTATTCTGGACACCCTGCTGAACATGAAGGGTGAAAGACAGTTCAGACCCGGCGATACCATCCAGTTCCTCTACGATTACTACGACAAGGAAGGAAATCTGGTGGAGACCAGGGCAGACGGCAAAAAGATCCGCGTATCGAAACAGGAGCGGATCACCGTGACCGACCAGCCTTTGGAAGACGGCAATATCAGCTTCGGCGGCGTGATGACCGATGTCTATCAGAGAGTCATGACCACAGAGATGATCGATGTGAGTGCAGACGGGGAATAAGCTGAGAAAATAGACGAACTGTCCGTGTGTGGTCTGCTACTCGTCAAGTAGACAGTCGAAATAAAAGAAATATTTTCTCTCCAGCTCCATTCGGGGCTGGAGTTTTTTACGCGGCCGCGAGATACTCAGTGTGCTTTTCCATCGGCGTGAGCACTCCCAGTCTGCGCTGGTAGCGTTTGTTGTTGTAGTAGTTGATGTATTCGGTGATCATTTGAACCACGTCTTCACGGCTGTTGAATTTGCGCTTGTAATAACGCTCTCTTTTCAAAATCCCCCAGAAGCCTTCCATTGGGCCATTGTCGATGCATTTCCCAACTCTGGACATGCTTTGGATCATTCCATGGTCCAGAAGTTTCTGATGGAACACGTTGCTCGTATACTGAAAGCCTCGATCGCTATGGAATATTGGATGCGCATCCGGATTCTTCCTTACCGCCTGCTCGAAGGTTTCATAAACCAATGGATTGTTGTTGCTGTCTCCAATCACATATGCCACGATCCGTCTGTCATACAGATCCAGGATCGCGCTGAGATACACCTTCTTTTTCTCCGATCCGATGTAGTATTTGAACTCCGTCACATCTGTCAGCCATTTCTCGTTCGGTGCATCTGCATGGAAGTCCCGATCGAGGATGTTCTTTGCGATGTGCTGCGGGTCTTTGTCGCTGATCGTGCAGCCTTCTCGCCTGTACTTGATCGTTGACTTTATGTTCAGATATCTGCAGATGCG
>CAMNJK010000022.1 GCA_946541435.1 uncultured Bacillota bacterium | reverse complement strand
CGGGGACCCACGCCCTCGATCTGGCCGCCGAAGAGGGCAGACCGGTGAAAATTGGCCCGGATCACCTCATGGGTCCGCTCGTTGGTGTAGGTCAGCCAGCAGCGCACCTGCTCTCCGCCCAGGGGCCGGATCTCATCGTTCATAAATGAGAAGGGCACCACCTGCGGATCGCCGTCCTGGGGCGTCATCTTCTCAAAATGCAGGCTCTGGGCCAGGGCCCGGGCCGGGGTTCCGGTCTTGAACCGCCGCATGGGAAGACCCAGATCCCGCAGGCACCGGGCCAGGGGGACCGAAGGCGCCAGGCCGTTGGGGCCGCTGTCGTAGGCGCTGTCGCCGATGAAGACCCTGCCCGCCAGGAAGGTTCCCGTGGCCAGGATCACCACATCTGCCTGATAGACTCCGCCGGTGCGCAGGACCACGCCGCAGACCCGCTGTCTGCCGGACGCGCGGGATGCATCGGATGCGCCGGCGGCCGCATTCGGGCCCTCTGCAGGTTCCAGCAGCAGGTCCACCGCCTCTCCCTGTTTCAGATCCAGCAAAGGCTGGCGCTCCAGGGTCTTTTTCATTTCGATATGATACTGGTTTTTATCCGCCTGGGCCCGCAGAGAATGCACCGCAGGTCCCTTTGCCGTATTCAGCATCCGGCTCTGCAGGAAGGTCTTGTCGATGTTCTGTCCCATCTCACCGCCCAGGGCATCGATCTCACGGACCAGATGTCCCTTGCCCGTGCCGCCGATGGAAGGATTGCAGGCCATCATGGCCACCGCTTCCAGATTGATGGACAGCATCAGTGTCTTTTTTCCCAGACGCGCGCAGGCAAGACCGGCTTCGCATCCCGCGTGTCCGGCGCCAATGACGATCACATCGTAGGTTCCCATTAAATATCTTTCCATAATCGATCTCTTATTTTCCCAGACAGA
Source organism: uncultured Bacillota bacterium (assembly GCA_946541435.1). Lineage (GTDB taxonomy): Bacteria > Bacillota > Clostridia > Peptostreptococcales > Anaerovoracaceae > Lentihominibacter. The sequence goes on along the minus strand of CAMNJK010000022.1, from coordinate 12,103 downwards.
ACCTTGAAAATACCTCATCCAGAATCTCGTCGCTCACCGTTTCTCCCACGATCTCACCCAGGGCGTCGTAAGCGCTCCTGACATCCACCTCGATGAGTTCCATGGGTTCCCGGCGGCGGATCAGTTCCTCCGCCTGCTCTATATCCTGGGCTGCCTGTTCCAGCAGACGGATGTGCCGTACATTATTGACCAGGACCCTGTTAGGACGGGATCCTTCAGTGCCGTAAACAAAGGTCTCGATCTCGTCCTCCACAGCATCGATCCCCAGGGACTCCTTCACTGCTCCACGAAGCACCGTTGCCTTGGGCAGCAGATCCCGCACTTCGTTCTCTCCCACGGAGAATCCCAGGTCTGACTTGTTCAGTAAAGCAATACATTTCCTATCGCCTATGTACGATTTTGTCTCTTCCACCAGCTGAAGGTCTTCCTCCGTCAGCGCCTGGCTCCCGTCCAGCATCAGGATGATCACATCTGCCTTGTTGAAGGCGTCCTTGCTGCGTTCGATCCCCATCTGCTCGATCACGTCGTCGGTCTCGTGGATCCCCGCGGTATCGGTGAGCCGGACAGGGATGTTCCGGATGTTCACAGACTCTTCAATGGTATCTCTGGTTGTGCCGGGAATGTCCGTGACGATGGCCCGGTTTTCCCGGAGCAGTTCGTTCATCAGAGAGGACTTTCCCACGTTGGGACGGCCGGTGATCACCACCCGCAGTCCCTCCCGCAGCATCTTGCCTGCATGGGCTGTAGACCTTAGTTTTTCAATCATATCGCCTATTAGCAATACTTGATCGCCCATGGTTTCATAGGTCAGTTCCTCGATGTCCTCATCCGGGTAATCGATATTCACCGTAATATCCACCAGAAGGTCCAGAAGCTTGGTGCGGATCTCGCTGACCCTGAGGGAAAGTCCCCCCTGCAGCTGGCTGATGGCCACGTCAAAACTCCGGTCGGTCTTCGCCCGGACCACATCGATGACTGCCTCCGCCTGGGACAGGTCGATCCGCCCGTTCAGAAAGGCGCGCTTTGTGAATTCGCCGTGGTCCGCCAGACGGGCGCCGGACCTGAGAACCAGACCCAAAGTGTTCTTCAGGGATACCATGCTGCCGTGGCAGCTGATCTCCGCCGTATCCTCGGCGGTATAGGTCTTGGGCCCTTTCATATAGACAGCCATGCACTCATCCACGATCTGATTGTTTTCATGATCGATGATATGACCGTAGGTCATGCGCCTGCTGATGATCTCATCCACATCCCCGGCGCATTCGAATACTTTTTCCAGGATGTCTTTTGCTTCGGGTCCGCTGATGCGGATCACACCGATCCCGCCTTCTCCCATGGGGGTGGCGATCGCAGCTATGGTATCTTCCATGTTCATTATCTCTTCCATCTTCCGCCTGTCCTCTGTTAAAAAACACAGAACCCGCATGGTGCGGGCTCTGATGAAGTCTTATTTTTTCAGTTCGATGATGATCCTTCTGTACGGCTCTTCGCCTTCACTTCTGGTGGTTACTTCAGGGTGATTCTGCAGTGTGGCGTGGATCACTTTTCTCTCATAAGGATTCATGGGTTCCAGTCTGACGTACTTACGTGTCTTGGCTACCTTGCCCGCCAGCCGGTAAGCCAGCTGTTCCAGGGTACGCTGCCGCTTCGCCCGGTAATTCTCCGCATCCACAACAACTTTGATATAGGACTTGTTGTCCTTGTTGACCACCAGGCTGGTCAGATACTGGATGGCGTCCAGGGTCTGTCCGCGCTTGCCGATCACGGTTCTTGAATCGTCGCCGCTCATCTCCACATAGACCATGTTCTCTCCGGTCCTGCAGACGAAGTTCAGTTCGAGGCCCATCTTCCCGGTGATCTCCTTCAGGAAGGTCAGCGCCTCATGTTCCTCCGTCAGGGCGAGGCTTTCCACATCCACCCCGTCCAGAGCGATATTGACGCTCTCTTTCACGAATTCTTTATTTTCTTTTTTCTGTTTGTTTGACTTGTTCTTTCTGTCCCTGCGCTCTCTGGGTTTTCTGTCCTTGTCCCGACGGTCAGAACGCTGCCGGTCTTCCTGGGTCACCAGGTCTTCCGGGAGAACTTCTTCTTTTCCTATGGGGCCAGCCTTTGCAGCTTTCCGGACGGGTTCTTCTTCTTTCTTTTCTTCCACCGCCGGCTGTCTGCGCTCGACTCTTACCTTTGCCAGCTTGGATCCGATTCCGAAGAATCCTCTGGAAGGCTCCTCCAGCACCGTGACTTCAACATCCTCTCTGGGAAGTTTCAACTCGTGCAAAGCCAGGTCGACCGCTTCTTCAATGCTGACGCCCCATTTTTCAATTGCGTCCATTTAATATATTTCCTCCAATTCGCTGAATCCGGATCATTATCTGGCATTCAGCTTCTTTTCCAGCTTCTCTCTCATACGCTTCTCTTCAGATTCTCTCTTCATCTTTTTCCTGACTGAGGACATGTGGATGTTGAAGAAGATCTGAATGATCTGGCTGACCGCCCAGTAGAGCGCAAGCCCCGAGGGGAACGATCTGGCCATCCAGAGAATCATGACCGGGAAGACGTACTGCATCATCTTGGACATGCCGGCCATCTGATTTGCCTGGGCATTGCCTGTATCCGTCAGCATCGTATTCATGGTGAAAGAAATGAATGTGGCGACGCCTGCGATGATCGGCAGGATCCAGGGATCCGGCTGGCTCAGGTCCTTGATCCATATGAAAGCTTCATGAAAAGCGAAAATCATATTCTCATCCGACATATATCTCATCGGATTTCTGAGCAATGCGAAGAGCCCCATGATGATCGGCATCTGGATGAGCATGGGGAGACATCCGCCCATGGGGTTGAATTTCTCCTCCTTGTAGAGCTCCTGCATCTTGATGTTCATGGTTTCCTGGTCATTGGCATACCGCTTCTGTATTTCCTGCATCTTCGGCTGAAGATCGGACATCTTCGCAGTGGATTTGATCTGCTTGATATACAGAGGATAGAGACAGACCTTGACAATGACGGTAAATATGATGATGCATATCCCGTAATGTCCAATGAAACCATAAAGAAGGCCAAGAAGCATACCGAGAGGCTTCGCAATGATGCCTAAGAACGTATACATAAAAAACCTTTCTCCTTCATTTTAAGGGATCATAACCTCCCTCATGAAAAGGGTGGCATTTCAGAAGTCTTCGTATTCCGAGGTAACTTCCCTTAAAGAAACCGTATTTTTCGAGTGCCTGAATAAAATAGACCGAACAGGTCGGATAAAACCTGCAGGTCGGCGGGAACAGAGGGGATATGAATTTCTGATAGAATCTGATGATCAGAATCAGAACCGTCTTCATCTATTTCACCTGTTCCTTCAGTCTGGATCTCCTGACCGCGTGGTTCAGAGATGATGATACATCCTGAAAGCTGCGTTCATTGATGGTATTCCTCGCGATGATGATAAAATCATATCCCGCGGGAAGATCCTCTGCGATCCTTCTCCAGCTTTCTCTCATCAGTCTTCTGGCCCGGTTTCTCCGAACGCTGTTTCCCACCTTCTTACTGGCCAGAAAAGCTGTCCTGTTGTAACCAAGACCATTCTTCTTGAAGAACAATACCACATACCGATCACCGACGGATCTTCCCGTCCGGTAGATGGAACTGAAATCATTCTTGTTTCTCAGGACTTCTTTTTTCAGCATGTTAAACACACGGCTGCCGCTTTGGTTCCGGCATATTCCGCTGCTCCAGGTACTCCTCAATACAAAAAGACCTCGTACAGGTCTTTATGCTGACAATACTTTTCTTCCTTTTCTTCTTCTTCTCTTCAGAACGTTTCTTCCGTTCTTTGTGGCCATTCTCTTTCTGAAGCCGTGCTCTTTCTTACGCTGCCGCTTTTTCGGCTGGTATGTCATTTTCATTTAACTTATTCCTCCTTGCTTCTAAATTAAATATCGCGTAAATCTTAATTTCAATTTACGCACATTAGCTTTGATATTATACATCCCGTCAATTTTCATGTCAATTCATTTCCTTCTATTTCAAAGGCTGGAGTTCACTTTCCCTACGATCCATGCATGCCGAAATTCAAAAATAACAAGATATAGTTGCATCTGTGAAAACTATGCACAATTTTTTCCACTGTTTGTGGATAACCTCCTCAGATGCTGATAAAAAAACAAAAATCCCTTCACAATTACATGTGGAATTCCTGTGGAAAATTATTTTTGGGCATACAATTGCGAAGGTTCCTCTATTTTGATATGATAGTTTCGCATTATTATCGAATTATCGAAGGATCACAGAACATGAAACAGCGTATTGATAATACGATTTGGAAAAAAATACTGAATGATATCAGGGAGCGGATCACTGAAGTGAGCTTCCACACCTGGATCCAGCCTTTGCAGCCCATCGAGATCGACAAGGACGCGAAGACCATCACCCTGGGAACCACAAAACCCATGGTGGTCAATATGGTCCAGCGGAATTATGCTGCGCTGATCGAGGAAACCACCGGGAAGTATTTCAAAGGCAGTTATACGCCTGTTGTGAAACTGATGTCGGAGAACGAGCTGACGGAAAGCATGAGCGATGAACCGTCACCCAGCGAGAAGACCATCCGGCCTCTTCCCGCGGACGCCCTGAAGCAGGAGTATTTTCTGAACCCCAAATACAACTTCGATAATTTCATCGTGGGATCCAACAACAACTATGCCCATGCCGTGTGCCTGGCAGTGGCGGAAACACCGGCCACCGTCTACAATCCGGTATTCCTTTATTCCGCGCCGGGACTGGGCAAGACCCATCTCATGCACGCCATCGGCAATTTCATCCAGAAGAACGATCCGAAGATGAAGGTCCTCTACGTATCCTCCGAAATGTTCACATCGGAATTCATCGAAGCCACCAGAGGAGCCAAAAAAAGCAATGCCCAGATCAATGCCCTGAAACAGAAATACCGTACTGTGGATGTGCTTCTCATCGATGATATCCAGTTCATCGAAGGCAAGGAAGGCACCCAGAATGAATTTTTTCATACATTTAATACTCTGTATGAGCTGGAGAAACAGATCGTCATCACCAGTGACCGTCATCCCAGCAAACTCACCGATCTGGATGAGCGTCTCAAGTCCCGTTTCCAGTGGAACATCGTGGCGGATATCCAGCCGCCGGATTTCGAGACCCGGGTGGCCATCCTGAGAAACAAGGCGGAACAGCAGAAGGCTCCCCTGGATGATGAGCTCCTGAAGATCATCGATATGATCGCTGAGAAGATCAAGTTCAACATCCGGGAACTGGAAAGCGCCCTGACCCGGGTCCTGAGCTTCCGTACGCTTCTGGATGAGAAGCTGACCGTGGAACTGGCCCGGGAAAAACTGCCCGACATCTTCGATCCACGGGATGTGACCATCACCTGTGAGAGCATCAAGCAGACCGTCTGCAGAAAATACAACATTAAATTATCGGATATGGAATCCTCAAAAAGAAAGCGCGAGATCACCCATCCAAGGCAGATCGCCATGTATCTGACCCGGGAGCTGACGGATATGTCACTTCCCAAGATCGGCGCTTCCTTCGGCGGCCGCGATCACACCACCGTGCTGCACGCCTGTGACAAGATCAGCGGAGAGATCAAAACCAACTCCGCTCTGGCAGAAGAGATCCGCAGCCTGAAAGAGGAAATCAAATAGTACAAAAGGATTCATTCACACCGATGTGGAATAAAAAAGCAGGATATCCACAGAAATAAAAGAACAAGAAAACCAGCATAATCAGGGACTTACCAGGTTTTGCACAGAATACACAGAGCCTACTACTATTACTACTATAAATAATTTAAAGAAACGGGCTTCTCATTCGTTTATCAGGAGGTCAAGATGAAATTCAAATGCAATCAGCAGGAACTGAACCGCGCCATCAATACCGTCATGAAGGCAGTATCTGCCAGAACCACCATCCCGGTACTCAAGGGAATCCTTCTTACCGCATCGGATGGTCAGCTGATACTGACATCGTCCAATCTGGACATGAGCATCCGGAAGACCATCGACGCCACAGTCGATGAAGAGGGATCCGCGGTGGCCACAGCCAAACTGTTCAGTGAGATCATCCGCAAGCTTCCGAATGAAACAGTCTTTATTGAAGAGGAGGGGGCAGACAGCCTGCGCATCAGCACCAGCTCCTCCAGCTTCCGGGTCATGACACTGCCGCCGGAGGAATTTCCGGAAATGGGAAAGAAGTCTGATGATGACAAGTTCATGGTATTCGATACGGAACTCTTCCGGAATATGGTGCGGCAGACATCCTTCGCTGCCAGCATCGATGAATCCAAGGGCGTCCTCACCGGCATCCTGACAGAAATGAAAGAAGATAAGATCACCATGGTGGCCCTGGATGGATTCCGGCTGGCGCTGGCCAATGAAGCCATGAAGAATGAAGAGGAGCGGAAGTTCATCATTTCCGCCAAGATCATGAATGAGATCGCCCGGATCATCACGGAAGAGGATCAGGATGATGATATGAAGCTCTATCTCGGCGAGAAGCGGGCAGTCATCTATACCGGACGCACAGAGATCGCTCTCCGCATCATGGAGGGAGAATTCATCGACTACCGGAGGATCATCCCCACAGACAGCACCACAAAACTGATCGTCAACCGGGAGATGTTCCTGGACAGCATCGAGCGCGCGTCGCTCCTGGCCCGGGAAGGAAAGAACAATCTGGTCAAGGTTTCTGTCCATGGAGATATGATGACCATCACCTCCCGTTCTGAAGAAGGTGATGTGCGGGAAGAGCTGGCCATCGATAAGGAAGGAAACGATATCGAGATCGGATTCAACTCCAAGTACGTTTCGGACGTCATTAAAGAGATCAGCGATGAGACAGTCACCCTGAATCTGAAGACCAGCGTGACCCCCTGCGTGGTCCGCCCGGTGGAAGGGGATGCCTATGAATACCTGATCCTGCCGGTACGGATCCCCACCATGTAATATCCGCGATGTAATGTATATCAAAGAACTGGAACTGGATAATTTCAGAAACTATGAACATCTCGAAGTGTCCTTCAGCAAGGATGTGAACATTTTTCTGGGTGAAAACGCCCAGGGAAAGACCAATCTGCTGGAGGGCATTTATCTGCATGCCATGGCGAGGTCCTTCAAGACCATCCGGGACAGGGAACTGATCCGATTCGGGGAAGAATACTGCAAAAACAGGGCAGTCGCTTTTTACGAAGATGAGGAACATACCAGCGAGATCATCATCAGCCAGGCAGGGGCCAAGGCTGTTAAGGTGGACGGGGCCAGGATCTCCCGCACATCGGAGCTGCTGGAACGTCTCCATATCATCATCTTTTCTCCCGAGGATCTGAAGATCGTCAAAGAGGAACCGGGAAAGAGAAGGGGATTCATCAACCGGGAGATCTGCCAGATCCGTCCGGGTTACGTGAGCGATCTCAATGAATACCGGAGGATCCTCCGGCAGCGGAACGCATTTCTCAAGGAAGACCGCATCGATGAGACTGTGCTGGATATCTGGGATGATTCCCTGGTCAGGGCCGGGGCCCGCATCGTCCGCGACCGGCGTCGTTTTATTGAGAAGATCGATATGATCAGCCGGGATATCCACAGCCGGATCTCCGGCGGCAGGGAAAACCTGCTTCTGGAATATGAGACGGATATCCAGCCGGAAGAAGGGGAGAGCGAAGAAGCTGTATTTGACCGGATCCTGAAGGAAGACCGTCAGAAGGACCGTTTTCATGGTGTCACCCGTCACGGACCCCATCGGGATGATATCCGGATCTCCTTAGGCGGCATCGATCTGCGCCGGTTCGGCTCCCAGGGACAGCAGCGTACCGCGGCCCTTTCCCTGAAGCTGTCCGAGATCAGGCTCATTGAAGAAGAGACCGGCGAATCTCCTATATTGTTATTAGACGATGTTTTATCTGAACTGGACAATGAGCGCCAGAAGTACCTGCTCAACTCCCTGGGAGACCATCAGATGTTCATCACCACCACGGATCTGATCGGATCTGTGGCCAGATCTCTGCCGGAGGGAAAGGTGTTCAAGATCCGGAGCGGAGAAATCGATATCGAAATATAATCGAAATATAATAGTGTTTGATACTTTAATAGTGAGCAGCTCCATTGAAGGTGAGTGGTCCTCGTCGCAGAGAAAGAACGTCAGAGGTTCGAGGCAAGTGGCCCGTCTCGTGAAGGCGCGCTTCATTTCCTGCGCGCCCACGAGACGGTGAACCACGTGCCTTTCTCACCTCTGGCTGTTCTTTCTTACTGCTCCTCAACAACACTCACCTTCATAAGGAGCTGTTCCTATCAAATAATAAATATCTTAAAATCAGGCCACCTGATGAATAATAATTTTAGATATTAGTAATAAATATAGTAAAAGCAGTCGGCTGATGTGAATGTTGTCAAGGAGCAAACAGAGAATGGAGGGGGCAGTGAGCAGGGCATGTGGGTCACTGGCTCATGGGCGCGCATAGAATTCTGCGCGCCTTCATGAGCCAGGCCACCTGCCGCGAACTGCCTTCCCATTCTCTTTGCGACGAAGACCATTCACATAGACCGATTGCTTTTAGGTATAATTGGTTCGGGTATAATAGCAACAATATATAGTAATAGGAAATATATGTTAATTAATAAGGTTCAACTCTTAAATTTTCTGACTATTTAGGTCGAAAAATCATCGATTTAAGCGATTTTTTTACATCAAATCAACTAATTTATCAAACACGCCGAAAAACTTGTCAAATCGGCGATTTTGTGCTACAATATCGTGTGGTGTACGTATAATCGTACAAAGGAGAGGAAAGAATGGCAAAAAACGACAATCTTCAGCAGTACGGAGCGGAACAGATCCAGGTTCTGGAAGGTCTTGAAGCCGTCCGGAAACGGCCTGGCATGTACATCGGAAGTACCGGTTCCCGCGGACTGCATCATCTGGTATATGAGATCGTAGACAACAGTATCGACGAGGCACTGGCCGGATTCTGCACCAACATCAAGGTGGTCATCCAGAAGGACAATTCCATTATGGTAGAAGACGACGGCCGCGGCATGCCTGTGGATATGCATCCGAAGATGAAGAAACCGGCGGTGGAAGTCATCCATACGGTGCTGCATGCCGGCGGTAAATTCGGCGGCGGGGGATACAAGGTCTCCGGCGGCCTGCACGGTGTCGGCGCTTCCGTCGTCAACGCCCTGTCCACCCGGATGGAAGTCGAGATCAGAAGAAACGGCAAGGTCTACAGACAGGCCTATGAATACGGTAAGACCGTCACACCCCTGGAGGAAGTGGGAAATGCCAGAAAGACCGGATCCAAGTCCACCTTCTGGCCGGATCCCGAGATCTTCGATGATGTGGTGTACGATTATGATACCCTGGCCCGGCGTCTCAGAGAGATGGCCTTCCTGAACAAAGGCGTGAAGATCTCCCTGAAGGATGAACGGGAAGGGCGCAAGAAGGAAGAAGTATTCCATTATGAAGGCGGCATCAAGAACTATGTGGAATTCATGAATGCCAACAAGGACGCCATTCATAAGGACATCGTTTATTTCGAAGTAACAGATAAAGAGAAGGAAGTGGAGATCGCCCTCCAGTATACGGAGAGCTACAGCGAGACGGTGCTTTCCTTCGCCAACAATATCAATACCACGGAGGGCGGCTTCCATCTGATGGGATTCAAGTCCGCCATGACCCGTGTCTTCAACAACTACGCCAGAAACAACAAGTTCCTGAAGGATAAGGATGAAGCCCTGACCGGCGAGGACGTGAGAGAAGGCCTGACCGCCGTGATCTCCGTCAAGCTGACGGAACCCCAGTTTGAAGGACAGACCAAGACCAAACTGGGCAACAGTGATATGAGAGGTTTCGTGGAGACCGCCACAGCGGACTATGTCCTGGCATTCCTGGAGGAGAATCCTTCCCAGGCCAAGACCATCATGGAAAGATGCCTTAAATCCTCCCGGGCGCGGCAGGCTGCCCAGAAGGCCAGAAAGCAGGCAAGACGGGCCAGCTTCCTGGACGGCAATTCCATGCCGGGCAAGCTGGCGGACTGCTCCGAGAAGGATCCGGCCATCTCCGAGATCTTCCTGGTGGAGGGTGATTCCGCGGGAGGCTCCGCCAAGGAAGGCAGAGACCGGGCGCGGCAGGCCATCCTGCCCTTGAGAGGCAAGATCCTCAACGTAGAAAAAGCGCGCCTTGACAGGATCCTGAATTCCGAAGAGATCAAGAACATGATCACCGCCTTCGGATGCGGCATCGGTTCCGACTTCGATATCGAAAAGCTGCGTTACCACAAGATCATCATCATGACCGATGCTGACGTGGACGGCGCCCATATCCGGACCCTGCTGCTCACATTCTTCTATCGTTATATGACGCCGCTGATCGAGAACGGATATGTCTACGCGGCCCAGCCGCCCCTGTTCAGAGTCAAGAAAGGGAAAGAAATCTACTATACCTATTCCGACCGGGAACAGGAAAAGCTGCTGGCGGAGCTGTCAAAGGACAAGAAGAACAAGAACAAGGTCGAGATCCAGCGCTACAAGGGTCTGGGCGAGATGGACGCGGAACAGCTGTGGGATACCACCATGGATTTCACCAAGCGGACACTGATCCAGATCACAGTGGAGGACGGCGCTGCGGCGGACGATATCTTCACCACCCTGATGGGAGACAAGGTACCGCCCAGAAAGAAATTCATCGAAGAACACGCTGTATATGCTACGCTGGATATTTAGGCCAGCCTTTGCATAACGAAAGGAAACATCAATGACAACGACCCTTCTGGAAGACCAGAAAATGATACAGCATGAGATCCATGACGAGATGAAGAACTCCTACATCGATTACGCCATGAGCGTCATCGTGGGACGTGCTCTTCCGGATGTCAGAGACGGACTCAAACCTGTACACAGAAGAATACTCTACGGCATGAGCGGTCTGGGGGTAACACCGGACAAGCCGCACAAGAAGTCAGCCCGTATCGTGGGTGAAGTCATGGGTAAATACCACCCCCATGGCGACAGTTCCATCTACGATGCCATGGTCAAGCTGGCCCAGCCCTTTGCCACCAGATATCCGCTGGTGGACGGACACGGCAACTTCGGTTCCATCGACGGCGACGGCGCGGCGGCCATGCGTTATACCGAGGCAAGGATGACGCCTTTCGCCCTGCAGATGCTGCGGGACATCGAGAAGGATACGGTGGACTTCATCCCCAACTTTGATGAGGAAGAGAAGGAACCGGTGGTCCTGCCCTCACGGGTACCCAACCTGCTGATCAACGGCAGCAACGGTATCGCCGTCGGTATGGCCACATCCATACCGCCCCATAACCTCAGCGAGACCATCGACGCCTGCGTGAAGATGATCGATGACGAGGAGTGTACGGTGGATGATCTGATGAAGATCATCAAGGGACCGGACTTCCCCACGGGCGCCCAGATCCTGGGACACAAGGGCATCGAGGAAGCCTACCGGACGGGCACGGGCAAGGTCCAGGTCCGGGCGGTGGCGGAGATCGAGGAGACCACCAGAGGCAAATCACAGATCGTGGTGACAGAGATCCCGTACCAGGTCAATAAGGCCAGGATGCTGGAGCGGATCGGCGAGCTGGTCCGGGACAAGAAGATAGAAGGTATATCGGCAATACGCGATGAATCCAACCGGCAGGGCCTGCGGGTGGTCATCGAGCTGAAGCGGGACGCCAATCCCCGGGTCACCCTGAACAAGCTGTACAAACAGTCCCAGCTCCAGGAGAACTTCAGCATGATCATGCTGGCCCTGGTGGACGGACAGCCCAAGGTGCTGAACCTCTATCAGATCCTGGAAGAGTATCTGAAGCACCAGAAGAATGTGGTCACCCGCCGGACCAGGTACGACCTCAAGAAGGCGGAAGACCGGGCCCACATCCTGGAAGGACTGCGGATCGCCCTGGACAACATCGACGAGATCATCCGGATCATCCGGTCCAGCTACAACGACGCCAAGGAACGTTTGATGGATACCTTCGGTCTGTCCGACGTACAGGCCCAGGCCATCCTGGACATGCGTCTGGCGCGCCTGCAGGGTCTGGAACGGGAGAAGATCGAAGCCGAATACA
>CAMNJK010000021.1 GCA_946541435.1 uncultured Bacillota bacterium | reverse complement strand
CCGATCCTGGACGTTACCTACGGGTGCATGGTTTACCAGGAGCAGGTCATGCAGATCGTCCGCGATCTGGGCGGGTATTCCTACGGAAGGTCCGACCTGGTGCGGCGCGCCATGAGCAAGAAGAAGATGGCGGTCATGCTGGAGGAGAAGGAGATCTTCATCAACGGACTGACCGGAGAGGACGGCGCAGTGGAGATCGCCGGCTGTATCCGTAACGGGATCCCCCGGGAAGCGGCGGAGGAGATCTACAACCAGATGATCAGCTTCGCGGAATACGCCTTCAACAAATCCCACGCGGCAGCCTATGCGGTGCTGGCCTACGAGACAGCTTATCTCAAGGCCCATTATCCGGTGGAATTCATGGCCGCGCTGATGACCAGCGTGATGGGGGACGCTTCCTCCATGGCCAATTACATCCACAACTGCAGAGAGATGGGGATCGAAGTGCTTCCGCCGGACATCAATGAAAGCAGCGAAAAATTCACGGTTGTCTACGACCCGGAGGATGTGAAGCGGGAGCATGGCAGGATCCGGTTCGGCCTGCTGGGGATCAAGAATCTGGGCAAGGGCGCCATCGACGCCATCCTGGAGGCCCGGAGAGAAAAGGGAAGACCCACGGATATCTTCCGTTTCATCAAGAACCTGGATGTCCGCCGGGTGAACCGGAAGGCCCTGGAGAGTCTGATCCGGGCCGGCGCCCTGGACTGTCTGGAAGGTACCAGAGCAGCGCATCTGGTGATCTATGAGAGCCTGCTGGACGCAGCTCAGCAGGATGCCAAACGAAATATCGATGGACAGATCTCTCTGTTCCAGACGGACGCGGACACCATGGAGGCGGGAAGCAGCCATACCAGGCTCCCGGATATCGCGGAATTCGAACAGGATGAGCTGATCGCCCAGGAGAAGGAAATGCTGGGTGTCTATATCACGGCCCACCCGCTGGAGGAATACGCGCAGATGATCTCGCAGATGGTCACAGTGAATTCCCGGCAGCTGGCCAGTGTTCTGGACGAAGAAAATGAAGGAACCGGGAACAGCGGCGTCACGGACGGTATGACCGCCACCGTGGCCGGCATCGTCATCGGACGGAAGACGCTGATCACCAAGAACAACAAGATGATGGCCTTCATCGACCTGGAAGACCTGTTCGGCACCATCGAGGTGGTGGTGTTCCCCAATGTCTTCGAGCGGTTCGGCACCATCCTGACGGAGGACAGCATCGTTTCCGTCACCGGAACGGTCAACTTCAAGGAAGGCGAAGTGCCGAAGATCCTGGCGGACCGGATCGTGGATCTGAAGGAACTGCGGGAAAGCAGGGAAGACGCCGGCGCCGGACCGGGCCATGGCGCATCAGGTGCAGGCACCGGTGTCGGAAACCGGCAGCAGGGCGCCGGACCGGCGGGTCTGATCAAGATCCGCCTGCCGAAGGATCCTTCCAGGACCACCCGGGAGCAGCTGGATCGGATCAGCAGGATCATGAAGCAGCATCCCGGCAGATTCCAGACCATCGTGTATCTGCCGCCGGATGAGGATCATCCCGGGGGAAGTTCCTTCCGGACCCGTCCGGATCTCTGGGCAGATCCGGATCCGGCCTTCCGCAGGGAGATCATCGACCTGGTGGGAGAGGCGAATTACAAGGACTGAAAGAAAGACTGCAATCATAATAGACTGCAATCATAATATACAACAGAAGGAGAAAACATCTATGAAGAGAATCGGTGTAATGACAAGCGGAGGAGACGCGCCCGGCATGAACGCGGCGCTGCGCGCGGTAGTAAGGACCGGCATTTCCCTGGACATGGAAGTCTACGGGATCGAGCATGGTTTTGAAGGACTGCTGGACGGTGAAATAAAAGAACTGAAATGGTCGTCAGTGGGAGACATCCTGCAGCGGGGCGGCACCATCCTGCGTACTGCCCGGAGCAAGCGTTTTCTGGAAGATCACTGCCAGGACCGGGCCATCAAGATCCTCAGGACCTTTGGCATCGAAGGTCTGGTGATCATCGGCGGGGACGGTTCCTTCCACGGCGGACTGGAGCTGTCCAAGCGGGGGATCCCCGTCATGGGCGTTCCGGGAACCATCGACAACGACCTGGGCTATACGGACTACACCATCGGATTCGATACCGCGGTCAATACAGTGCTGAACCTGATCTCCAATATCAGGGATACATCCACATCCCATGAACGGGCGACGGTCATCGAGGTCATGGGACGTCACTGCGGTGATATCGCCCTGCACGCTGGACTCACCGGCGGCGCGGACTACATCCTCATCCCGGAGATCCCGGCGGACATCAAAGACGTCTGCAAGGAAGTGCTGCGGGGCAAGCAGGCCGGCAAAGGCCACAGCCTGATCGTCAAGGCAGAGGGCGTGGATTTTTCCACGGACAAGCTGGTAGAGACCCTGGAGGAAGTGACAGGGATGGAGACCAGAGCAGTGGTCCTGGGATACATCCAGCGCGGCGGCAGCCCCACGGAGCGTGACAGGATGCTGGCATCCCTGACCGCGTCCAAGGCAGTCCGCATGCTGTACGATGATTCGGACAGCCGGGCCATCGGCATCAGCGGCAGCGAGATCATCGCCGTCGACCTGGAAGAGGCACTGGAAATGAAGCGCCCCTTCGATCGTGACATGTATGATCTGGCAGTCATGCTGTCCTGACATCCATCACCAAATCTCCATTTTTCTTACCTGGGTGTTTGTGGTAAGATAAAGGGGCCGGAAAAGGAAAAGCGACAAGTTAAAATACAACAGAAATCGAGGTTATGATGGAAAAAATCAACAGAGACCTTAGAAAAATATTCGTTCTGCTGGGCGCTGTTTTTGCCCTGTTCAAGCTCATCGAGAAGATCGAGTTTGCGCCGAAGCCTGAGAAGGAAGGCTTCCAGCAGGAAGAATTCGACGATATCTGGTAAACCGGCAGCCCGGCAGGGGCTGCGCTCCGATGAGGAGCAGTATATTTAAAGATGAGGTGATAACTCTTATATGAGAGCATTGACGATATTCAGCGGCATCCTGATGCTTGCCACGGGTGCCTTCTGTTTGATCAATCCCGGACAGACCTTCCTGACCCTTGCTTTTGTGGTGGGGATCGTGATGGTCATCAACGGGATCATCCATACCCTGTCCTATCTGATCGGCCGGGGTCTGAACAACAAAGGTGACAACAACGGCTGGATCCTGGTGGACGCTTTGATCACACTGCTTCTGGGGATCCTGATCCTGTGCAACCAGCTGGTGGCTGATACGGCCATCCCCATGGTGTTCGGCATCTGGGTGCTGGTCTCCGGGATCCTTCGTATCGAGGCGGCGTCCCACATCAACCGGGACCGGAAGCTTTCCAATTTCCGGTCGACACTGATCACCGGCATTCTCACCGTGATCGTGGGCCTGTTCGGATTCATCAATCCCCTGGTTTCATGGCTGACAGTGGTGATCCTGCTGGGGATGTTCCTTTGCATGCAGGGGATCAATATCATAGAGCTGGGGATCAACATGCCCCACGAGAAGAAATCCTATGTCCGCGTCTACAAGAGACGCCGTGAACCGGTGAAGATCACCAGCGAGGATGAGACACCGGAAGCCATCCAGCAAAGGCTGGAGGCAAAGGCGGAAGAAGAACGGCAGGCGCAGGAACAGGCAGAGATCCTGGAGACGATAGGAGCGGTGGTAGATGAACCAAAGGTTTGATGTCTGCATCATCGGCGGCGGCGCCGCAGCTCTGGCGGCAGCCGCGTCCCTTGACCGCGGGATTTGTGCCTGCATCATAGAGAAAAATCAGATCCTGGGTCGCAAGATCCTGGCCACCGGCGGCGGCAGATGCAATCTGACCAATGCCGGCTGCCCGGGGGTTTCTGCGACGCTGGATTTTTTTGCTTCTTACGGGCTGGAAACCATCTGTGACAGCGAGGGCCGTTACTATCCCTATTCGGGCTGCGCTTCCGATGTGGTGGCCGTGCTGCGGAATGCTGTACAGGCCCAGGGATGCACGGTCCTGACAGAGACGGCTGCAGACCGGATCCAGGTCCTGCCCCAGGGAGGATTCCGGATCTTCGCCCGCAGCTGCCCGCCCCGTGGAAAAAAGGCCAGGGACCCTGAGCCCATCGAAGCAGACCGGGTCCTGCTGGCGGCCGGCGGCAAGGCGGCGCCCGGATTCGGAACGGTGGGGGACGGGTACCGGCTGGCCAAACAGCTGGGCCATCATGTCACCCGGCTTTTTCCCATTTTGACCGGGATCGAGTGCGGAGACCTGCGGGATCTGAAGGGGATCCGCGCCCGGGGCAGGGTCACCCTGCTGGAGGATGGAAAGCCCAGGGCGGCTGAGTCGGGAGAGATCCAGTTCACGGAAGACGGACTTTCCGGCATCTGTGTCTTCAACCTGACCCCCGAAATCAGAGCAAAGGCTGGCGAGTCCCCGGCGGAAGCCATGAAACGGTTCAGCCTGTCCGTGGATCTGGCGCCGGACTTCACTCCCGGACAGATCGCGTCGAGAGAGTCCACCTTCGGGATCCTGAATGAGCGGCTTTCCGCCCGGATCGGCAAGGACCAGATCAAGGACTGGCGGCTGCCGGTCAGGGGAATCAAAGGCTGGGATCACGCCCAGTGTACCGCCGGCGGCGTTTCCCTGGATGAGATCGATCTGGAGACCATGGAATCCCGGCTGGTCCCGGGACTGTATTTCGCAGGAGAGATCCTGGATATCCAGGGCCCCTGCGGCGGATATAATCTGCAGAATGCCTGGGAAACAGGGATCCGGGCCGCAGAGGCCATAGGACGGAGGAGCGGGAAGCGTTGAGATACAGAGTCAGTGAAATCAGAATAGGACCGGAGGAATTCAGAGACCGCGACCATCTGACAGAGCATCTGAAGAAGGCGCTGGAAAAAAAGCTTCGCAAAAAGCTGCGCAGAGGAGTCAGGATCTCCGGGCTGGAGATCATCCGGGAATCCGTGGACGCCAGGAAAAGACCGGATGTCAAGGGCGTCTACACCCTGGATTTTGACTGCGCCGAAGAGCTGGATCTGCCGGAAGGCGGGCGTACAGAGTACACGCCGCCCATGCCGGATCCGGACCTTGCCCGCAGGCACCCGCGGCCGGTGATCGCAGGGTTCGGACCCTGCGGGATCTTCGCGGCGCTGATCCTGGCGGAAGCAGGGATGAAGCCCCTGGTGCTGGAGCGGGGACGGTCCATGGAGGAACGGATGGAGGATGTGCAGCGGTTCTGGACAGAGGGAAGGCTGGACCCGGAATCCAATGTGCAGTTCGGTGAAGGCGGCGCCGGGACCTTCAGTGACGGGAAACTGACCACCGGGATCCGGGACATCCGGATCCGCCGGGTGCTGGAGACCTTCGTGGATGCCGGCGCGGACCCGGCGATCCTGTATCAGCAGCGTCCCCACATCGGAACGGATCGTCTGCAGGCGGTGATCCCGGCCATTCGGAAGCGGATCGAAGAGGCAGGGGGAGAGATCCTGTTCGGCGCCCGCCTGGAAGGGCTTCGGACTGCGGAAGGCCAGCTCACCGGCCTGGTCTATTCACAGGCGGCAGAGACAGGGACGCAGTCGGAGGATCCGGAGCATCCTGCGCATCCGGAGCAGACCCGCCGGCAGACCACGATCCCGGCGGAGGATCTGATCCTGGCCATGGGGCACAGCGCCCGCGATACTTTCGCCATGCTCCATGAGACCGTTCCGGAGATGAAGATGGAGCAGAAACCCTTCTCCATCGGCGTGCGCATCGAGCATCCCCAGGAGGTGATCGACGCGGCCCAGTACGGAGATCCGGCCCTGGCGGAAGTGTTCGGCCCGGCGGCCTACCAGCTGCATTACCGGTGCGCGGACGGCAGAGGAGTCTATACGTTCTGCATGTGTCCCGGGGGCCGGGTGATCAATGCTTCTTCTGAAGCGGCCGGGGCTGTGACCAACGGCATGAGCGAGAGCCGCCGTGACAGCGGCAGGGCCAACAGCGGTCTGCTGGTGGATGTGCGGACTTCGGATTTCGGATCCGATCATCCCCTGGCCGGCGTGGAATTTCAGCGGCGGTACGAAAGACTGGCGCTGCAGTATGGAAAAAGCTTTCCCGGCGGACTGCCTTCTGCCAGCTACCGGGAATTCAGAGAAGCGGCAGAAGATCCTGTAACAAAGTGCCTGCCAGCCTTTGCATCGGCCTCCATACGGGAAGCCATGCCCCGGCTGGGGAAAAAACTCAGAGGCTTTGACGCGGATGACGCGCGGATGATCGCGGTGGAAACGCGGAGCTCGTCGCCGGTCAGGATCCTGCGGGACAGCCGGATGCGAAGCGGCATCCCCGGCGTGATCCCGGCAGGAGAAGGACCGGGTTATGCCGGCGGCATCATGTCGGCGGCAGTGGACGGGATCCGGGCGGCGGAACAGGTCATCGGAAAATACATGGGAGAATGAGAAACATGGTAACCATCACAGTAAGTGAAGAGATCGAACGGAGCGATCTTTTCGGGAGCATGGACCGCAACCTCAAGCTGATCGAGGACAGGTTCGACTGCCTGATCATACAGCGGGACAATGAACTGCTCATCAAAGGTGAGCGGGCCCCCGCGGCGGCGGCGGCCATCGAGGAAATGCAGCGGGCGCTGGAAAAGGGAGAAAAGCTGGATCAGCAGAAAGTGAATTATATTATGGATCTGAAAAACGAGGGACTGTCCTACAGTGACGAAAACCCGGGCAGAGATATCATCTGCTTCACATACGAAGGAAAGCCCCTGCGGCCCAAGACCATCGGACAGAAGGAGTACGTCCGGAAGATCCGGACCATGGACATCGTGTTCGGCATCGGTCCGGCGGGCACAGGGAAGACCTATATCGCAGTGGCCATGGCGGTGAACGCCTTCAAGAACAAGGAAGTGCAGAAGATCATTCTGGCCCGGCCGGCGGTGGAGGCCGGAGAGCGGCTGGGATTTCTGCCCGGCGATCTGCAGGAAAAGGTGGACCCCTATCTGCGTCCCCTCTACGACGCCCTCTATGACGTGCTGGGACGGGAGAGCGCCCTGCGGCTGAAGGAGAAGGAAGTCATCGAAGTGGTTCCCCTGGCTTACATGCGGGGCCGGACCCTGGACAATTCCTTCATCATCCTGGATGAGGCCCAGAACACCACGCCGGAGCAGATGAAGATGTTCCTGACCCGAATGGGATTCGGCTCCAAGGTGGTGGTGACCGGCGATATCACCCAGATCGACCTGCCCAGGGGCAAGCGGTCCGGGTTGGTGGAGGCCCGCAAGGTCCTGCGGGATGTGGAAGAGATCGGCTTCTGCCACCTGAAGGATGTGGACGTAGTGCGTCACCAGCTGGTGAAGAAGGTGATCAGCGCCTACGATACATATTACAGGAAGCACCCGCCGAAGGATGATGAGTAAGACGACGGTAAGACGACTGAGAGAGGAGACTTGAGCCATGAGGATTCTGGTCAATGAGACAGGCATCGTAGAAGAGGATCTGCAGAGAGTCATGGAGGAGGCTGCGGCCATCTGTATCCGGGGCGAGGAGCTGGATCCGGAGAATGTTGAGATCAGCCTTTCCTTTGTATCTGCGGACGAGATCCACGCCCTGAACCGGGAATACCGGGGGGTGGACCGGGTGACGGACGTGCTGTCCTTCCCGCTGATCGACGACTGGGATGCGGTCCCGCGGATCGATGAGGAACCGGACGATGAACCGGAAGAAGATCCTGAGGAGCTGGAAGTCCCGGGCATTCCTCTGGGAGATGTGGTGATCTGCCTGGAAAAAGCAGAAGAGCAGGCGGCAGAGTACGGTCACAGCCGGGAACGGGAGATCGTCTATCTGTTCGTGCACAGCATCCTGCATCTGCTGGGCTACGATCATATGGAAGAAGAAGAGAAGCGGGAGATGCGGCAGAGAGAGGAAGAAGTCATGCAGGCAGTGGACCTGCCGCGTTAGCGCTGCGGGGGTGAGAACATGAAAGATCTGGAATTGTACAGAATCGCGGAAAATGCCCGGGAAAATGCCTACGCGCCCTTTTCCGGTTTTCGCGTGGGCGCGGCCCTGCTGACGACAGACGGCAGGGTCTATACGGGTGTCAATGTGGAGAATTCCTCCTACGGCGCCACCATCTGCGCGGAGCGGACAGCCTTTGTGAAGGCCGTCTCGGAAGGGGAGCGCAGCTTCGAGGCCATCGCCATTTCCGCCGGAGAAGAACCATCGATGCCCTGCGGGATCTGCCGTCAGTTCATGTTTGAATTCGCGCCGCAGATCAGGGTGATCACCCTGCCGCCGGCCGGCGGAGATCCGGAAGACGGGCTGCAGGTAAAAAGGCTGGAGGAACTGCTTCCGGACGGGTTCAGACTTGAGACGGGACAGAGCACCTGACCGGGACATATGACTGTAACAGAGCATTTGACACGGAGATCGTGATAGAGATCGTGATAGAAAGAGAGTGACTATGAGATCAGGATTTGTAGGAATCGTGGGCCGGCCCAATGTGGGCAAATCCACACTGCTCAATGCCATACTGGGGGAAAAGATCGCCATCACCACGTCCAAGCCCCAGACCACCCGGAACACCATCCGGGGGATCTACACCGATATGGACAAGGATGACGGCCTTCAGATGGTATTCATCGACACCCCGGGGATCCATAAGCCCCGCAACAAGCTGGGCGAATTCATGACGGACGCGGCCATCGGGACATTCAGGGAAGTGGACGCCATCATCTTCATCGTGGACAGTCCCATAGACAAGGGGCCCGGAGACCGGTACATCCTGGATCTTCTGCGGGACATCGACACGCCAAAGATCCTGGTGATCAACAAGATCGACCAGATGCAGCCCGATGAGTTCGAAGGCATCTACAAGACCTATGATGAGATGGACATGTTCGAAGCGGTTTTCGGCACATCGGCCCTGGAAGGGACCCATGTGCAGGAACTGATCGACTGTGTCTCCGGATACATGGAGGAAGGCCCCATGTATTTCCCGGAGGATCAGGTCACAGAAGACCCCGTCCGCTTCATCGCCAGCGAGATCATCCGGGAGAAGATCCTGCTTTATATGGAAGATGAGATCCCCCACGGCGTGGCGGTGGAGATCGAGGAATTCAGCGAGGAAGACCGCCTGACCCGGATCAGCGCCTGCATTTACTGTGAGCGAAAGACCCACAAGGGCATGATCATCGGCAAGGGCGGCCGGAAACTCAAGGGGATCGGCAAGAGCGCCCGGGAGGAACTGGAGGCCCTGCTGGGCACCAAAGTATTCCTGCAGACCTGGGTCAAGGTCAAGGAAAACTGGCGTGACAGCGATATCGCCCTGTCCAATTTCGGATACAGACAGCAGTAGCAGCTTTCGGATACAGACAACAGAAGCAGACGAATCAGCGGCAGCGGAAGGGCTGCTGCGGCCAGGCGGTGAGAAACCATGCTGACAGATACAGAGGGAATCGTCCTTCGGCAGATCAAAACTTCATACAACCGGCGGATGATCCTCCTGTTCTCCCGGCGCTACGGCAAGATCAGCGCCGGCACCGGCATCAGCGAGAAGGGCAGGGGCAAGAGCTCGCTGGCCCTGCGCCCCTTCACCTACGGGAGATACGAACTCTTCAAGAACCGGGACAGCTACAACATCAATTCCGCGGAGGTGCTCAGAAGCTTTTACCGCATCGGCGAAGATGTGGATAAATACATGCAGGGCGCCTACGTGCTGGAATTCACCGAAAAAGCCCTGGAGGAGGAAATGCCTGCCCCGGCATTGTTCGACCTGCTCATCAGTTTTTTTGAAGCTCTGGAGCAGCGGGAGCGGGGGATCGGCACACTGGTGCTGGCCTATCAGTTCAAGCTGCTGAAGATCATGGGTCTTCTGCCCCGGCTGGACGCCTGCGCCTGCTGCGGACAGCAGCGGCCGGCGGCTGCTTTCAGCATCCGGGAAGGCGGGATCATCTGTCCGGAGTGCATGGCGAAACCGGAAATTTCGTCGGACAGTACGTTGATTTCCGCTGGTAGATTTGATATAGTAAAAACAGTAAGGTTTTTTATCGACAACCCGCTGAAAAAGCTGGAAAACATCGCTCTGAACGAGGAAACAGGCACAGTTCTCCAGAAGATGGTCCGCGAGTATGCGGCCTTCCATCTGGACATCTCGGAGCTTCGGAGCGAGAAGCTTGTATGAGGAACGTAACCCTGCAGCAGGCGGACGCCTTATCGGCGTCACCGGCAGGTACGGATAGAAACATCTTAAAGGAGGCGAATTATGGAAATCACTCTGGAAAAAATCGAACTGGTCAAAGACAGAACAGGAGTAACATACGCAGAGGCCAAGCAGGCGCTGGAAGAGAATGACGGCAGCGTAGTGGATGCGATCATCGACATCGAGGAAACTGTCAATGCCGGCAGGAAGGAACGCAGCTTCGGAGACCGCGGCCGTCAGCTGTTTGACAAGCTGAAGGATCTGGTCAAGAAGGGCAATGTGGCCCGGATCAAGGTCAAGAGAGACGACGATACCATCCTGAACGTTCCTGTGAACGCAGGCATCCTGGGCATCGCCATCGCGCCGCTGGCATCCGTCGTGGCTGTCGTGGCAGCCTTCGGATTCAAGTGCGTCATCGAAGTGGTGAAGCAGGACGGAACCATCATCGATGTCAGCGATGCCGTGACAGAGACCGTGGGCAACGTGACCGAGAAGGGCAGCGAGGCAGCGGAAAGAGTCAAGGACAAGGCCAGCATCCTCTATGAGAAGGGCAAGGGCAAGGCCGACGAATATGCTGACAAGGTAAAGGATAAAGAATTCTACGAAAAGGCCAGGGATAAGGCGGAAGACCTGAAGGACAGAGCCGAGGATCTGGCGGACGATCTGAAGGATAAGGCGGGAGACTGGACTGCAAAGGCTGGCGATATCGCGGATGATCTGAAGGACAAGGCTGAAGATTTTACAGCCAAAGCCGGTGATTTTGCGGATGACCTGAAGGAAAGAGTCGAAGGCCTGAGAGATAAGGCGGACGACGCTGCCGAAGAAGTGAAGGAAGAAGCGGCAGAGGCTGCGGAGGCTGCAGAAGCTGTTGCGGAAGACGCTGCTGAGGCAGTGGAGGAAGCCGCTGAAGAAGTAAAAGAAGCTGTTGAAGAGGAGAAATAAAACTGCATGACTACAGAAGTTACCATGGAAAAAATCACAGCCCTGGCAAAGAACAGAGGCTTCATCTTCCCGGGATCCGAGATCTACGGGGGTCTGGCCAACACCTGGGACTACGGTCCGCTGGGGGTGGAACTGAAAAACAATATCAAGGATGCCTGGAGAAGGAAGTTCGTCCATGAGTCGAAATATAACGTGGGACTGGACGCCGCGATCCTGATGAACCCGGAGACCTGGGTGGCTTCAGGACACGTGGGCGGATTCGCGGACCCGCTGATCGACTGCAAGGCCTGCAAGTCCAGATTCCGCGCCGATCAGCTGATCGAAGCATATCTGAAGGAGCAGGGCATCACCGATGTGGTGGTGGACGGATGGTCCAACGAGAAGATGGAAAGCTTCATCGCGGAGAAACAGATTCCCTGTCCGGACTGCGGCAAGTCTGACTTTACCGGGATCCGTCAGTTCAACCTGATGTTCAAGACCTTCCAGGGCGTGACGGAAGACTCCAAGGCGGAGATCTATCTCCGTCCGGAAACAGCCCAGGGTATCTTCGTGAATTTCAAGTCGGTGCAGAGAACTGCCAGGAAGAAGATCCCCTTCGGGATCGCCCAGGTCGGAAAATCCTTCCGGAATGAGATCACACCGGGCAACTTCATTTTCCGTACCAGAGAATTCGAGCAGATGGAACTGGAATTCTTCTGCAAGCCGGGAACAGAGCTGGAATGGTTCGCATACTGGAAGGAATTCTGCGCGGACTTCCTGAAAGCCCTCGGCCTGAAGGAAGAACACATCAAGCTGCGGGATCACGATCCGGAAGAACTTTCCCACTACAGCAATGCCACAACGGACATCGAGTTCCTCTTCCCCTTCGGATGGGGTGAGCTGTGGGGCATCGCTTCCAGAACGGACTTCGACCTGATGGCGCACCAGACCCATTCCGGTCAGGACATGTCCTATCTGGATCCGGAGACCAATGAGAAGTACGTGCCCTACTGCATCGAACCTTCGGTGGGCGTAGAGCGTATGCTGCTGGCATTCCTGGTGGATGCCTATGATGAAGAGGTGCTGACGGATGCCAAGGGCAAGGAGGACATCAGAAAGGTCCTCCGTCTCCACCCGGCCCTGGCGCCTTTCAAGGCCGCGGTCCTGCCCCTGAGCAAGAAGCTGGCCCCGGTGGCGGAGCCCATCTACGATGAGCTGCGGAAGTACTTCACCGTGGATTACGATGAAGCAGGTTCCATCGGCAAGCGTTACCGCAGAGAGGATGAGATCGGGACACCGTTCTCCATCTGCGTGGACTTCGATACCCAGGAAGATGGCTGTGTGACGATCCGCGATCGTGACACCATGGATCAGATTCGAATCCCTGTTTCACAGGTGAGAGAATATATTGAAGAGCGTCTGCGGTTCTAGGACCCGGCGCCGGAGTTATTGTCAAAGGACCGGCCTGCCTTTGCAGGCGCGGCGGACAGTTATATCCGAAAGGCTGGCCTGCCTTTGCGGGACAGCAGAAGAATAATTTTAAGACTGGCCTGGTTTT
Organism: uncultured Bacillota bacterium; assembly: GCA_946541435.1. Lineage (GTDB taxonomy): Bacteria > Bacillota > Clostridia > Peptostreptococcales > Anaerovoracaceae > Lentihominibacter. The sequence continues at coordinate 523 of CAMNJK010000021.1, read as the reverse complement.
GTGGGGGACAGTAAAAGAGTTATTACAGAAGGGCCGCCCGGCTTCCTGCTGAGCGGCGGCAGAAATGAGGAGCGTAACTGAAATGAAGAAATTTGTTTATTCATTCAACGAAGGTTCAAAAGACATGAGAGACCTTCTTGGTGGTAAGGGTGCAAACCTGGCGGAAATGACCAAGATCGGACTGCCGGTGCCGTTCGGTTTCACGGTTTCAACAGAAGCCTGCACCAGATACTACGAAGAAGGTCAGACCATCGGACAGGATATCGTTGATGATATTTTTGAAAAGCTGGCAGATCTGGAGAACGTATCCGGAAAGAAGTTCGGCGATGTGGCAAATCCGCTGCTGGTTTCCGTTCGGTCCGGCGCGAAGATCTCCATGCCGGGCATGATGGACACCATCCTGAACCTGGGACTGAATGATGAGACCGTTGAGGGCCTCAGCGCGCTGACAGAGAATCCCCGTTTTGCATATGACAGCTACAGAAGATTCATCCAGATGTTCGGCGACGTCGTTATGGGCATC
>CAMNJK010000020.1 GCA_946541435.1 uncultured Bacillota bacterium | reverse complement strand
GGGGGCGGCGATCCTCACGGAAGTGATCATGGAGGAAGCGCATGCAAAGGCTGGCCGGACCCCGGGGGAGACCGGCGGGGATGATGGACCGGCTGACGGGCACGGCCCCGAAAGGACAGATGCCGCTGCCGGATCAGGAACGCCAGGCGCAGCCGGCTCTAAAACAACGGACACAGCCGGCGCCAACACAACAGACGCCGCAGCCAACGCGGGCGGCAGGTCCGCGAACGGAATGAGCGCAAATGGCAGTACCGTCAACGGAGCATCCGCCGCGGACCGGTCGGCCTTCGCGGACTACAAGGCCTGCCTGAAGCTTTTTATGGGACGCAACCGCTGGGCCATGATCATGCGGCGGGAAGGAAAGAGCGACGTCTATTATGACCGGGCGCTGTCAAAGGCCCTGCGGGCGCTGGAGCGCCGATACATCACCATGATCATCTGGATCGTTGGGATGCTGATCTGCGCCATCCCGGCTTTTCTGGGGGCGAATATGGGAACGGTGGTGGTGATCCTGGTGCTCTTTACGCTGGTGCATCTGCTGCTGATCGCTCCCTGCATCTATATGAAGTTCCTGCCGCGGCCGCTCTGTGATCACATGAAATCCACAGCGGTCCTGAATGCGGCGGAACAGGCCTATCATCAGGAGGAGATCAGCGAGGATCCCCATTTTGACCGGCTGATGAAAAAATACAACTCGGATGAGGAAGGCTATTTCACAGATGAATCGTCACCGCTGCATCGCTTCGTGAAGCGGAAGTGACGGCCGCCGGAGACAGAGGTCCGCAGGACAGAAGATTACGGGCAGGAGGAACAAGTGAGACGGGAGAGGAATAAGTGAGACGGGAACTGATCGCAACAGCAGCATTCGGGCTGGAGGCCGTGGTACGGCGGGAAGTGGAAGCGCTGGGCTATAAGGTATTACGGACAGAAGACGGCAAGGTCACATATGAGGCGGATGAACGGGGCATCGTGCGTTCCAATCTCTGGCTGCGCAGCGCCGACCGGGTGCTGGTGAAGGTGGCGGAGTTTGAAGCGCCCACCTTCGAGGACCTGTTCCAGCGCACCATGGGCTGTCCCTGGGAGGAGTGGATCCCGGTGGACGGACGTTTTGTGGTGACCTGCACCACCGTCAAGTCACAGCTCCACAATGAACCTGCCTGCCAGCGGACGGTGAAGAAAGCCATCGTCAACCGCCTGCAGGATTTTTATGTAACGGAAACACTGCCGGAGACGGGGGCGGATCATACCGTGAAGCTGACCCTGCTCAAGGACCGGGCGACCCTGACCATCGACAGCAGCGGCACAGGCCTGCACAAGCGGGGCTACCGCATTGCGGATGTTGCGGCCCCCATGAAGGAGACCCTGGCAGCGGCCCTGGTCCAGCTGTCCTTCTGGAAACCGGGACGGATCCTGGTGGATCCCTGCTGCGGCAGCGGGACCCTGCCCATCGAAGCGGCACTGATCGGGATGAACATCGCGCCGGGCCTGAATCGCAGCTTCGCCTCGGAAGAGTGGGACCTGGTCCCCGCCAGCCTTTGGAAGGAGGAACGGGCCAGAGCCTTCCGGGAGATCCGGACGGAAGAACCCCTGGAGATCTATGGCTATGACATCGATAAAGATGCGGTGGCAGCGGCCATGGAGAACGCGGCGGAGGCCGGGGTGGAGGACCAGATCGTTTTTCGCCGGGCGGATGCGGGCCGGCTGCCGGACCGTGAGCATGCCGCATGGCAGCCCTGGCGCAGCAAACCGGGGGTGGTCCTGCTGACCAACCTGCCCTATGCCATCCGGATCGGGACCCAGCCGGAGCTCAAGCGGATCTACAAGGCCCTGCGGGAGACCCTGGAGGGAGATCCCACCTGGAATCTTTTCGCCATCACGGCGGACCGGGAACTGGAAAAAGAACTGCGCCGGAAGGCGGACCGCAGGAGAAAGCTCTATAACGGCAGCATCGAGACCACATATTATCAGTATCACAGCCGGAAGCGGTGAGAATTGCAAAAGTACAGTGTAGATGGTAAACTGAATCCGAAAGCAGATAGGTAAAAGGGAGGAACCCGTCAGTGAAAGAAGTAAATTGTGTAATAGAGAATAATGAGATCGTTATCACACTGTCCGGAAAAATCGATTCTTCCAATGCTGCCCAGGCGGAGGAGGAGCTTTCGAGCGTACTGAAGGAGCATGCCGGCAGGGAACTGACCGTGGACATGGAAGACCTGGAATACATCTCCAGCGCGGGACTCAGGGTGCTGCTGCGGCTGCGCAAGATCTTTCCCGGCATGCGGATCATCAACGTGAAATCGGAGATCTATGAGATCCTGGATATGACCGGATTCACCCAGATGATGGATGTGCAGAAAGCCTACCGCGAGGTATCCGTGGAAGGGTGCGAGGTCATCGGCGAAGGCGCCAACGGCAAGGTCTACCGGATCGACGGGGACAACGTGGTCAAGGTCTGCAAGAACCCGGATGCCCTGGAGGATATCCAGCATGAACGGGAAGTGGCCAGACTGGCGCTGGTGCTGGGGATCCCCACCGCCATCTCCTATGATGTGGTACGCGTGGGAGACAGCTACGGTTCCGTGTTCGAGCTCCTGGACGCCAAATCCTTCTCAAAGATCCTTTCCCAGAATCCCGAAAAGATGGACTGGTGCGTGAAGGAGTACGTGGACCTGCTGAAGAAGATCCACGCCACGGAAGTGCCGGCGGGAGAACTGCCTGACATGCGGCAGACAGCTCTGGGCTGGGCAGACTTCATGCAGGACTATCTCCCCGCGGATTACGCCGGGAAGCTGAAGGCTCTGATCGAGGAAGTGCCCCAGAGCAATCATATGATCCACGGAGATTATCATACGAAAAACCTGGAGCTGACCGGACAGGAGGTCCTGCTCATCGACATGGACACACTGGCGGTGGGACATCCCCTGTTTGAACTGGCATCCATGTACAATGCTTTTGTGGGCTTCGGCGAATGCGACGTGAGAGCCATCGATGACTTCATGGGCTTTGATCATGAGATCGCCGCCGAGCTCTGGCATCGTGCGCTGGCAGCTTATCTGGGGACCGACGATGAGGAGCGGATCCGTGAGGTGGAAGACAAGGCCCGGGTGGTGGGTTACACCAGACTCATCCGGCGTTCCATCCGGCGCAGGGGTCTGGAGATCCCCGAGAAGACAAAAGAGATCGAATTCTGGAAGAGCGAACTCCTGGAGCTGCTGGACCGGGTGGACACCCTGCTGTTCTGAGGTTTTCCGGGGCGCCGCCCACCGGATTACGCGAAACTTCTTGACGTTAACGTGATAAAGTGTTAGGATGAAACGGTGCGGGCACTGCGCGCCGGTTTTCGCGTGAAAGAAGCCCTGCAAAGCAGCACCGCGGAGAAGCCCCGCGGGAAAGAACTACTGACAATGAAAGGCATGCATCATCCATGGCAGTGAACACAACACAACTGAAAAAATACGAGCGGATGATCTTTGATCTGCGGGCCATGTACGCCAGGTACGGCTACACCCAGTTCAAGATCCGCAAGTTTGAGGAATTCGAACTCTATGTAAGAAACAAGGACTTTCTGGATTCGGTCAACGTCATCACATTCACCGATACCAACGGCAAACTGATGGCACTGAAGCCGGACGTCACCCTGAGCGTGGTCAAAAACAGCAAGGACGTTCCGGGGACGGTCCAGAAGGTTTATTATAACGAAAACATCTACCGGGTCTCCCACCGGAGCCATATGTTCGAGGAACTGATGCAGGTGGGCATCGAGTGCATCGGCGACATCGATGACTACAATGTCTTCGAAGTCCTGATGCTGGCCCTGAAGACCCTGCGGGAGCTTTCCGACGGGTGCATCCTGGACCTGTCGAACCTGGACATCGTTTCCGCCATCCTTTCCGACTATCATGTGACGGAGGAGACCAGGACCCGTATGATCCGCTGCCTGGGGGACAAGAATATCCACACCCTGCGCCGGATCTGCCAGGAGAATGATGTCAGCCCCGGCGGCATCAAGGTGCTGGAAGAGCTGACCCGGATCTACGGACGGCCCGAAAAGGTCCTGCCCAGACTCAGGGAACTGCTGAAGGGCGGCGCCATCGAAGAACCGGCGCTGACCTGCGCCCTGCAGGCTGTGGACGATCTGGAGCGGATCGTGAATACATTTACAGATATGGAACTGCGGGATATGATCCGGCTGGATTTCTCCGTGGTCAGTGACGTGAATTATTACAATGGCCTGGTGTTCAACGGATTCATTCAGGGCATTCCGGAATGCGTGCTTTCCGGCGGCCGCTATGACCGGCTGATGAAGAAGATGCACCGCAGATCCGGCGCCATCGGTTTCGGCGTTTATATGGACCGGCTGGAACGGCTTCTGGAAGAGAAGTCCGAATATGACATCGATGTTCTCCTTCTCTATGATGAGGATGCGGATATCAATGACCTGAATACGGCGGTCCGTACTATGACAAAGGCAGGAGAAACGGTGCTGGCCCAGCGCCGGATCCCCGAAAAACTCACATATCGGAAGTTGATGCAGCTGAAAGGCGGGGAGGTGAAGCCCATTGAAACAGATGCTTAATATCGCCCTGCCAAAGGGCAGGCTGGGAGAAAAGGTTTACGGCATGTTCGAACAGGCGGGTTTCGAATGCCCGTCCATCCGGGAGAAGAACCGGAAGCTGGTCTTTGAGAACGCGGAAGCCGGAGTCCGGTATTTCTGGGTAAAGCCCGTGGACGTTGCCATCTACGTGGAGCGCGGCGCGGCGGATATCGGCGTGGTGGGCAAGGACATCATCATGGAGACGGAGCCCAACGTCTATGAACTGCTGGACCTGCAGACCGGAAAATGCAATATGGCGGTGGCGGCCCCTGCGGGATTCAGGGACAGCCAGAGCCGGACCCTGCGGGTGGCCACCAAGTTCAGCAACATCGCCCGCAGCCACTACGCGTCCATGGACCGCGACATCGACATCATCCATCTGAACGGCTCCATCGAGCTGGCGCCCATCCTGGGACTGTCCGATGTCATCGTGGACATCGTGGAGACCGGCAATACCCTCCGGGCAAACAAACTGGAGGTCATGGAATTTTTCGCCCCCATCAGCGCCCGGCTCATTGCCAATAAGGCCAGCTTCAAATTCCTCCACGAGGAGATCGAAGCTGTGGCGGACGGCCTGGAAGCCGTGGTGAATGAAAAAATGGCGGCAGAGGAGAAGTGATCATCAATGAGCAGATTTTTCAGCGACAAGTACAGTGATCTGGAAGCCTATACCCCCGGGGAACAGCCCCAGGACATGGAATACATCAAACTGAATACCAATGAATCGCCCTTTACCGCAGTCCCGAAGGCGGCGGAATACGCGGCGGCGGAAGCGAAGAAAATGCATCTGTACAACGACCCGGAATGCGAGCTGCTCAGCAGGAAGCTGGCAGACTATTACGGCGTGGGCCGGCGGCAGGTGCTGGCCACCAACGGATCCGATGAGATCCTCAACTTCGCCTTCATGGCCTTCTGCGATGAGAAGAGCCCGGCCATCTTCCCGGATATCACCTACGGGTTTTATCAGGTGTTCGCCCAGCTGAACCATGTTCCCTACCGGCAGATCCCCCTGCGGGAGGACCTGACGGTGGACATCCGCGAGTATATGGGCAACGACAGTACCATCTTCCTGGCCAACCCCAATGCCAATACAGGGATCGCCCTGCCTTTGGAAGACATCGAGCAGATCCTCAAGGCAAATCCGGATCACGTGGTGGTGATCGATGAGGCCTATGTGGATTTCGGCGCCGAGAGCGCGGTGTCCCTGGTGGACAAGTATGACAACCTGCTGGTGACCCAGACCTTCTCCAAGGCCTGGTCCATGGCGGGCGCCCGGCTGGGGGTGGGGATCGGGCCGGAAGACCTGATGAATGATCTGAACACCATCAAGTATTCCACCAACCCCTACAACGTCAACCGGATGACCCAGGGAGCGGGGATCGGCGCCCTGGAGAGCGTGGAAGAGATCAGGAAGAACTGCGCGGCAGTCTGTGAGAACCGGGAATGGACCGTGCAGGAACTGCAAAAGCTGGGGTTCGTTCTGACGGATTCCGCGGCGAATTTCGTCTTTGCGAAGCATCCCGGGATCGGCGGCGGGGAACTGTATCAGCAGCTGAAGTCCCGGGGCATCCTGGTGCGTCACTTCGGCAGTGAGCGGATCCGCGATCACATCCGGATCACCATCGGCAGCCGTTCCCAGATGGAAGCTCTGGTACGTGAGATCACGGAAATATTAGGATAGATGGAGGAAGGATATGAGGATCGGAGAAATCAGCAGAACCACCGCTGAGACGGACATCAAGCTTCGCCTGTGCCTGGACGGCAGCGGCAGAAGCACCATTGATACAGGGGTCGGATTTCTGGACCACATGCTGACACTTTTCGCGTCCCACGGACGGTTCGATCTGGATGTGACCTGCCGCGGGGATGTGGAGGTGGACGATCACCACTCGGTGGAAGACATCGGCATCGCCCTGGGAGAGGCCTTTGCCCGGGCGCTGGGCGATAAGAAGGGCATCATCCGTTACGGGCATATGATCCTGCCCATGGATGAAGCGCTGGTGCTGACCGCGGTGGATTTTTCCGGCAGAGCCTGCCTGGCCTATGAGCTCCAGATCCCCACGGAGAAGGTGGGGACCTTCGATACGGAGCTGGTAGAGGAATTCTGGCAGGGATTCGTCCGCAAGGCCCAGTGCAATCTGCACATCCGCCAGCTGGCGGGAACCAACTCCCACCACATCATCGAGGGAGCATTCAAATCAGCCGCCCGGAGCATGCGCACGGCGGTGAGCATCGACGCGGCCTTCGCGGAAGAGATCCCGTCAACCAAGGGCATGCTGTAAGCCACGGAAGGAGTATCAATCAGATGTTAGCAATCATAGATTACGGTGTGGGAAATCTGTTTTCCCTGAAGAGTTCGCTGGATGCCATCGGGGTAGAAGCCGCTGTGACATCCGATGAGGCCGTTATCGCAGCGGCGGATCAGGTGATCCTGCCCGGGGTCGGCGCCTTTGCCGACGCGGCGCGGAAACTGCGGGACACGGGCATGGCGGACCTGGTGAAGCGGGAAGCAGCCGCGGGCAAGCCGATCCTGGGCATCTGCCTCGGCATGCAGCTGCTGCTGGAGAAAAGTTTTGAATACGGCGAGCACGAGGGTCTGGGCCTGATCCCGGGCAGCGTGCGGCCCATTGCGGATGTGATCCCCGCGGGATATAAGATCCCCCACATCGGATGGAACGCCATCACATTCCCCCGGGACGGGGAAGCAGGGGAGGTATCCCCCCTGTTCGCGAAGATCAAGGAAGGCTCCTACGTTTATTTCGTACATTCCTATTACGCCACGGACTGCGCGCCCAATACCATCGCGGTGACGGAGTACGGCGCCCCCCTGACGGCGGCGGTGGCCAGCGGCAACGTGTTCGGCTGCCAGTTCCACCCGGAGAAGAGCGGCGAGATCGGCCTGAATATCCTGCGGGCGTTCTGTGAAATGAAAGCGGAGGTGTAGACATGCTGCTGTTTCCGGCGATCGATCTTTATGAAGGAAAAGCGGTCCGCCTCTACAAGGGCCGCTATGATGAAATGACAGTATACAGCGAAGATCCCGGCGCCATCGGCGAGGACTTCGCGGCCTGCGGGGCCGGCCACATCCACATCGTGGATCTGGAGGGGGCCAAATCCGGAGAAACACCGAACTTCGAAACGGTCTGTGATATCCGCAGACGCAGCGGATGTTTCTGCGAGATCGGCGGCGGCATCCGCACCATGGAAGTGGTGGAGCGTTACATGGACGCCGGAATGGACCGGGTCATCCTGGGAACGGCGGCGGTGACGGACCGGGCATTTCTGGAGGAAGCGGTAAAGCGGTTCGGGGACCGGATCGCTGTCGGCGTGGACATCCGGGACGGGGATGTGGCCATCAAGGGATGGACACAGGATTCCGGTCTGGATGCCTTTGAATTCTGCAGGGATATGCAGGACCTGGGCGTCAGGACCCTGATCGTCACGGACATTTCCAAGGACGGGGCCATGAAGGGAACCAACCGGACCCTTTACAAGGACATGAGCAACCAGTTCGACCTGCAGATCACCGCATCCGGCGGGGTATCCTCCATGGAGGACGTGAAGGCGCTGGCGGAGATGGACCTGTACGGCGCCATCATCGGCAAAGCGTATTATATCGGCGCCATCGATCTGAAGGAGGCTGTGGCGCTGGCAGAAGGCAGCGATCAGGCGTGACCGGAGCGGCGCGCCAATGGCCGCCGGAGTCACCACCGAGTATGACTGGAGAAAAAACATGATAACAAAGAGAATCATCCCCTGTCTGGATGTGAAGGACGGGCGCGTCGTCAAGGGCGTGAATTTCAAAGATCTGAACGATGTATCATCGCCGGTGGAACTGGCGAAGTATTATTCCGGCTGCGGCGCGGATGAGCTGGTGTTCTATGATATCACCGCCTCCGCCGAAGGACGCAGGCTCTTTACGGATATCCTCTGCGAGACGGCGCGGCAGGTATTCATTCCGCTGACGGTGGGCGGCGGCATCAATACGGTGGCGGATTTTGACAGGGTCCTGAAGTGCGGCGCGGACAAGGTCAGCGTCAACTCCGGCGCCATCCGCAATCCCGGCCTCATCGATGAGGCGGCCAAACTGTACGGCGACCAGTGCGTGGTGCTTTCCGCGGACGTGGCCCTGATCGACGGCGTATACCGGGTGTTTGCCAAAGGCGGCCGTGAGAACACCGGCATGGAGGCCATCTCCTGGATCCGCGAGTGTGTGGACCGGGGCGCGGGAGAAGTGGTGGTCAACTCCATCGATACCGACGGGGTGAAGCAGGGATTTGACATCCCCATGCTCCGGGCGGTACTGGACGCGGTGAACGTTCCGGTGATCGCTTCCGGCGGCGCCGGCGGCATCGGGGATTTCCTGGATCTGTTCGATCAGGTCCCGGACATCGACGCGGGACTGGCGGCTTCCATCTTCCATTTCGGAGAGGTGAGCATCGCCGATCTGAAACAGAAAATGGCGGAGCACGGCGTGCCCGCGAGAATCGTGTGAGCCGCAGGAAGGAGACGATACAGACATGGCAATTTTGATGGATATAGAAGAACTGAAATTTGATGACAGAGGTCTGATCCCCGCCATCGTGGTGGACGCGGTGACCAAGCGGGTCCTGACCCTGGCTTACATGAACCGGGAATCCCTGAAGATCTCCATGGAAAAGGAACTGACCTGCTTTTGGTCCAGATCCCGCCAGGAACTCTGGCTGAAGGGGGATACCAGCGGCAACTATCAGCATATCGTATCGATCACGGCGGACTGTGACCGGGACGCTCTGGTGGTGATGGTGGAGCCGGACGGCCCCGCCTGCCATCTGGGCACCGAATCCTGTTTCGAGTACCCGGTGTACAGAAGTGAGGAACGGACCGAATTCTCCTATCAGGGACTGATGGATCTGATCGAAGGAAGAAAAACAAATCCCAAGGAAGGCTCCTATACCACATACCTCTTCGACAAGGGCCTGGACAAGATCCTGAAGAAGGTGGGCGAGGAGTCCACGGAAGTTATCATCGCGGCCAAGGATCAGGACAAGGCGGAGACCATCTACGAGGTGGCGGATCTGGCGTATCATGTCATGGTCATGATGATCGAGGCAGGGATCTCTCTGGAAGACATCCACAGAGAACTGGCATCCCGCCATGTCATCGACCATAAGGTCAAACAGGAGAAGATGACAAAATGATCAGGAAAGATTACCACATGCATACCACCTGGTGCGACGGGTCGGCATCGGCGGAGGACATGGTGAAGGAAGCGGTGGCCATGGGGCTTCAGGAGATCGGTTTCTCCGGTCACAGCTATACCCCCTTTGACACCAGCTACTGCATGTCCCATGAGGATACCGAAAACTACCGGCGGGAGCTCATGGCCCTGCGGGAGAAGTACCGGGACCGGATCTCCATCAGGATCGGTCTTGAGATGGATAGGTTCTCCGACGCGGAGCCCAGCGAGTTTGAGTACATCATCGGATCGGTGCATTACATCCGTGTGCCCCAGCCCGGTGACGGAACGGCGGTTCCGGAAGGCTGCTTTCTCTATGAGGAGGAGAACGGCCCCCAGGTCTACATTCCCGTGGATGAAACACCGGAGATCCTGGAGGCTGCTGCCGAGGCTTATTTCGGCGGTGATATGATCACGCTGGCGGAGCATTTCTTCCATTCCGAAGCCTGGGTGGCGGATGCCACACGGTGCGATATCATCGGCCATTTCGATCTCATTACCAAGTTCAACGAAGAGGGTGACCTGTTTGATGAGGAGGATCCCAGATACGTCCGGGCCTGGAAGCTGGCGGTGGACCGGCTCCTGCTCTATGACATCCCCTTTGAGATCAACACGGGAGCCATGGCCAAGGGCTATCGGAACAGTCCTTATCCGGCCAAGCCGATCCGGGACTACATCAGAGAAAAGGGCGGCCGGTTCATCCTGTCCAGCGACAGCCACAGCCTCGAGACCCTCTGCTACGCCTTCGAAGAGTACGAGTCGGAAGTCTGAGGACCGGAAGCCCTCTTAGAATCGAGGCGCCGGGCAGCCTCCAAGGTGAAGCGCAGTGAATTTGACGATCGACAGAACATTATCCACGCCGTTCTACCGGCAGATCTCCGACCAGATCCGCAGAGGGATCCTGGACGGAAGGCTGGTGGACGGTTTTTTGCTGCCTTCAGAGCGAAAGCTGGCTGCAGCCCTGGATGTGCACAGGAACACTGTGACCCGGGCATACATGGAGCTGAAGAGCGAAGGCCTCATCGATGCCCGGCAGGGGATGGGCTACCGGGTGAGCAGCCGGAGCATCTTCGAAAACATCCGGAAGAAACCGGTCCACTGGGAAGCACTGATCGAGGACCGGTATGTGAATATCCGCAGCAGCTTCGATGAGCTGTACAGCATGTCCTATGAAGAGGGCCTGGTCCCCTTCGGCGGGGGCGTGGCCGCCAGAGAGCCCTATCCCGCGGAGGAGATGGCGGACCTGTTCGGCCGGATCCTCAAGGGCGGTCAGGCCGGGGCTTATTTCCACACCCCCTATCAGGGGGATATGGATCTGCGGCAGGAGATCGTGAAGCTGCTGGAACGCCGGGGGATCCGCGTCAGGGCGGGGAACATCCAGATCTTTTCGGAGAGCAACCAGACCATGGATTTCCTGAACAGCCTGCTCCTGTCCGATGGAGATGTGGTGATCACACCGGAGATGATGTCCGCGGACGTCTACCGGTCCATCCAGCTGTCCGGGGGGAAGCTCCTCACCGTGCCCATGGATGAAGAAGGCATGATCTGCGATCAGCTGGAAGCGCTCATCGAGAAGAACCGGCCAAAATATATTTACGTGGATTCCAGCTTCAACAATCCCACCGGAGCGGTGCTGTCCATGGAGCGGCGGCAGAAGCTGCTGGAGCTTTCCTACCGGTACCGGGTCCCCATCATCGAGGAGGACGAGGGGGCCGACCTCTATTATGACGCGCCGCCGCCGCCTTCCATCCGTTCCCTGGATACGGGGAGCAACGTGATCTATCTCTATTCTTTTTCCCTGACCTTCCGCCCGGGCCTGGGGATCTCCTTTGTGGCCGCGGACCATGTCATCACGGAGCGGCTCCGCAACATGGTGTCCGTGCGTCTGGCGGCTCTGGACTGGGCCCCGCAGATGATCGTGCGCGAAAACCTGAGAAGCGGCACCTATGCGGAACGTCTGCCCGTCTACCGCAGTGTCTGCCGGCAGAAGCGGGACCGGATGTACGACCATCTGCAAAGGCTGGAGAAGCGTTTCGGCATCCATGCGGACCTGCCCTCCGGCGGCGTCTATTTCTGGGTGAAGCTGCCCCGGGGACTGGAGGCGGGCTGCCTGCTGCGCGTGGCCCAGGACCAGGGCGTCACATTTATTCCCGGAGACCTGTTCGATCCCGCCCACAAGACCGGCGGGGATCACATCCGGCTCAATTTTTCCTATCCCGGGATGGAACAGATCGATACCGGCATGCAAATGCTGGAGCGTGCCCTGGAGATCTGTTGCTGAGGCAGGCCCCGGAGATCTGCTGCCGAGGCGGGCCGGACTGCCCTCAACTGGCACATGGAAAAAGAAAACAACTGGCACTTTTTACGGACTCCGTGTTATAGTATAGTTTAACTGACAAAAGCAGATTATCCACTTCAAAAAGTGAAAAAGAAAGGAGTTTTCGATATGGCTGTTAATCTCAAAGGAAGAAGTTTTCTCACACTGATGGATTTCACACCGGAAGAGATCCGTTACATGCTGGACCTGGCGCATGATCTGAAAGCCAAGAAAAGGGCGGGCATCAAGGGAGAACTGCTGAGAGGCAAGAACATCGTGCTGCTGTTCGAGAAGACATCCACCAGAACCAGATGCGCTTTCGAAGTAGGCGCGATGGATGAGGGCGCGGGCGTCACTTTCCTGGACAGCAAGAGCTCTCAGATGGGAAAGAAGGAGTCTCTGGAGGATACAGCGAAGGTCCTGGGAAGATTCTATGACGGCATCGAGTACAGAGGCTATGATCAGAAAGTCGTAGAGGATCTGGCCAAGTACGCCGGCGTTCCGGTATGGAACGGCCTGACCGATGTGGACCATCCCACACAGATCCTGGCAGACCTGCTGACCATCGAAGAGCACGTGGCCAAGCCGCTGAACCGGGTCAAGGTCGTCTTCGTCGGTGACATCCGCAACAACATGGCTTATGCATGGATGTACGGCTGCGCCAAGATGGGCATGAGCTTCGTGGCTTACGGTCCGGCAGAGCTGGCAGACCAGGTGGATGCTGATGTGGTAGCCAGAGCGAGAGCAGTGGCGGAAGAGACCGGCGCAAGCATCGAGATCAGCTCCGATATCGAAAGCATCAAGGGAGCAGATGTACTGTACACAGATATCTGGGCATCCATGGGCGAAGAGGATCAGATCCCCGATCGCGTCCGCATGCTGACACCCTTCCGCGTCACGAAGGAAATGCTGGAAGCTACAGGAAACGATGATGTGATCTTCCTGCACTGCCTCCCGTCCTTCCATGATTTTGAGACCACCATGGCGCAGACCCAGAAGGAACTGGGCTATGACATCCGTGAGGTCACAGACGACGTTTTCAAGAGCAGACATTCCAAGGTATTCGATGAAGCAGAGAACAGAATGCACACGA
>CAMNJK010000019.1 GCA_946541435.1 uncultured Bacillota bacterium | reverse complement strand
TCTTCGTTATAGTCGGCGATGGTCTTCCCGGACCCGGCTTCCGGCGCATAACTGTTCTTTTGCATGTGCCTGGCGCTGTCTGCCAGCTTCAGGACGCCCAGGCAGGGGATCCCGCTGTCCAGCAGATCCAGCAGGGCATGGCGGAAGGGAGCGCGCAGCAGCTCCGAGCCGCCGATCTCATCCAGCAGCATCAGAGGGCAGCCACGCCTTGGCAGCAGGTACTGCACGCCCAGAATATCGAAGACTTCCTGGTCTGTGTGAATGCGGCCGGCAGGATCGAAGTACTTGAAGACGCCGGGATAGACGCTGCCGTCCGGAGAAGTCAGCAGATGGGTCTGAAGCAGATCCGGCGGCGCAAAGGCTGGCCGGTCCGCAGATCCTGAATCAGGATCATTGATAAAGGATGCGTCCTCCAGCAGCGGATTCACCGCCGCCGGGCCGGGCCGAAGTCCTGCAAGGGGCGCGGTGAGCGGTGTCGTGGCCGCGGGCCCGATGCGAAAGCCCCGGGTATTGCCCGCGGCATCGATGAGCCGCTGGCTGGTGAAGCCGCCGCATGCGGCCAGATGTGCTCCGAGAACATCCCGGATCAATGTGGATTTGCCCGTCTGGATGGGGCCTTCGATAAAGAATAGTCTGTTCATAGTGCTTTCAGTATACTCCGGAACGGGAAAACAGGCAAACGTTGTAATATAGCATTATGTCAAACACCGGGTTTCCAATGGAGGAACGTTTCCCGGAGCATGAGACAGAGGAATAACGGTATGGACATGAAACAATGCATCAACGCGGTCTACGTTACAAATGAAAACGGAAGTACTGAGGAAAGAGTCCTGATCCATGAAAAGATCACGGAGATCCGTTTGCTGGAGGAGGATCGTGGACCGAGGATGATCGGTTCGGTTTCCTGTACGCCCTGTGATCTGGAAGAACTGGTCTGCGGCTGGATGTTCTCGGAAGGACTGATCCGGGAAGCATCGGACATCGGCAGGATCAGCTTCGCGGAAGAGGAAGGGGACCTGGTAGCTCTGGTGCAGATCCGGCAGGGCCGGGGCGCGTGCTCGGAGCCCGGCTGTACCCGGCGGGAGGGGACACCCGGGGGTGCCTCTCAAGTGATGAAAGAGAGAAACCTGGGAATCAGCGAAGACAATGAGGACAGCGGGAGCAGCGCCGGCTGGGATGCAGAGACGATGCGGCAGGTGTATCGGTTGTTTCGGGAGGATCCGCCGCTGCATGATCTGACGGGGGCAGCCCACAGCTGCATGATCATCCGGCGGGGTCCGAAGCTTCAGATGCTGTATCGGAGCGAGGATGCAGGCAGGCACAGCGCCCTGGATAAGGCCATCGGCTGGGCGATGTTGCGCAGGGTGGATCTTTCTGACTGCCTGCTGATGACCAGCGGCAGGATCAGCACCAGGATGGCTGTCAAAGCCGCCCGCGTGGGAGCAGGCGCTCTGGCAGGGAAGGGAACGGTAACCGCAGAGGCTGTGGATATCGCTGACAGAAACAGGATGACTCTGATCGGTCGGGTTAATGAGAGCAGCGCTGTATGGTTCAGAAAATAATTTTAAAACCGTCCGAAAATGTTGGCGCGCCAACATACAAACAAACGATCATAAGGTACTATATTCACAACAGAGCGATTGATTATTGACTTTTGTGACTTGCTTAGAGAGGCGGATGAGGATCCGCCTCTTTCTCATGGAGGAAAGATGCACAGACAGGGAGAGAAAATAAAACAGGCCAGACGAATCGACTGGAACCAGCTCTGGAAGGAAGATTACGCCAGTCAGCCGATGGAAGACGATGTGGAATTCTGGAACGATTTCGCGCCGCATTTCCGAAAAAAACTGAAGGAGGAAGAAGATCCCTATGTTCGGATCTTCTATGAGTATTCCGGATTCCGGCCGGGCGAGACCATTTTTGACATGGGCTGCGCCTCCGGCACCCTGGCCATTCCCTACGCTCTGAAGGGACATGAGATCTGGGCGGCCGATTTCAGCGAGGAGATGCTCAAATACCTGATGATCGGCGCCGAGGAAGCGGGCGTGGCAGACAGGATTCATCCCATCCGCCTGGACTGGAACGAGGACTGGACGAAGAGAACAGATCTGCCTGTGTGCGATGTGGCCATTTCCTCACGTTCTTTTATCGCCTGGGATCTTTCTCAGGCCCTTCGGAATCTGGAGTCTGTGGCCCGGCGTAAGGTCTGTATCGGCGCCTGGGATGTGCCGGCGCGGGGATATGACCGAATCGTCGGGAAGGCCATCGGCTATGAGCGGCCCGGGTACGGATGCTATGTGTACATCCTCAATGAACTGATCGACAGGGACCTTTTCCCGGAGCTTCGCTTTATCAAAAGCCCTTTTCGGCTCACGAAATATGAAAGCTTTGACAAGGCCATGGAAGGACTGGAAGCATCCTTCCAGTACGGGCTGACAGACCAGCAGCGATGTAAGCTGCAGGATTACTGCAGGGAACACCTGAAGTGTCATCAGGAGGATGGCCGGGAGTACTGGAAATTTGACCATACAGAGATGTCTACGCTGGCCCATATCAGCTGGGAGATCCGATGAGATTTCCCGGCTGTTTTTTGATATTCAAACTTTTTCTATTCTATATGTTGTTGAGCAAACGATATATAGCATGCGTGTAGAGTAAAATAAGACATGTATATGATTCTTTCGAAAATGATAAAAAGAGCAGAAAACCTTACGATAGACAAGAGGAAGCGACAATGAAAACGGATGGATGGAATGACCCCTGCAGACACATCAGATATATCAGACAGCTGCTGACAGTCTGTCTCCTGATCGCCGCAGTCTGCGTCTTCGCCGGATGCGGCGGCGGCGAGGCGGATTACGATCCGCTGGACGGTGTGGAGACCGTGACCTTCCGCGATGACTGCGGAAGGGATGTGGAAATCCCGGAGACCATCACGAAAGCAGCGCCATCCGGAGCGGTATCACAGATGGTGATGATGACCATCGCGCCGGAGACCCTGGTAGGGCTGTCGGCGACGCCCGCATCCGATCAGCTGGACTACTTCCCCGAATATACCTGGGAACTCCCTACATTCGGACAGTTCTACGGCAGCAAGGCAAATCTGAACATGGAGGCCCTGATTGCGGCCCAGCCCCAAGTGATCATCGATATCGGAGACAAGAAGTTCAATCACGCCGCCGATATGGATAAGATCCAGAAACAGACCGGAATCCCTACGATCTTTATCGAGACTACCCTGGATAAAATGCCGGGCGCCTACAGGACTCTGGGCAAACTGTTCGGCAAGGAAGAGAGGGGCAATGCCCTGGCGGACTACATCGAAAACACTGTATCCTATGCAGCGGAGCGGGCAGAAAAGATTCCGGATCAGGACCGGCGGACGGTATACTACGGCACCGGCGCCTCCGGACTGGATTGCAATGCGGACGGGTCCGTCCAGGCGGATGTCATCGATATCATCGGCGCGAAAAATGCCGTTGTCGGAACGGATGTGAGCAACAAGGGCGGGGGCACCCTGGTCAATATGGAGCAGCTGTATAATTTTGACCCGGATGTGATCATCGTGACCCTGGATGGGATCTACGACATCATCGCTGAAGGAAGCGAGAGCTGGGCCCAGCTTACGGCTGTGAAGAACGATGCATATTATGAGATCCCCGGTATCCCTTACTGCTGGATGAGCGGACCGCCGTCCGTGAACCGGATCCTGGGTATCTGGTGGCTGGGCCAGCTGGTCTATCCGGACCAGTATGGCGACTATGACATGGCGGACAAGGCCATGGAGTACTACAAACTGTTTTTTGATTATGATCTGAGCCGGGAGCAGGCCCGGGAGATGCTGAAGAATTCCACACTGAAACAATGAAGAGACGGTCGGGACAGAAGGGCAACTTCATACGCAGGGGCTGCATTCTGATCGGCGCGCTGATCTGCGCCCTGGCCAGCTTTTGTATTGCGCTGCCGGCGGCGGACCAGGTGAAGGCGGAAACGGTCACGGACACCCTGACCATCAAGATCGGTTACTGGGGCATGCCGGAGACGGAGTACGTGACCAAGGCGGAGTACCACTGGACCCAGCTGCAGAAGGAGCTGCCGGTGTACGAGCAGGCCTATTCCTATTTCCGGGACAAGGAGAACCGGTCCTACGCGGTGATCGTGGCGGCGGCCCGGGGGTTCTATCTGGAGGATATCCTGAATCATGCCGGTGTCAATGTCAGCGATGTGGAGAATATCTCCTTCTACACCAACGACTACGCCGCGGGAGCATTCACATCCTTCACACCGTCCCAGCTGCTTTCGGAGCCCAGATATTACTATGACAATCTGGCGTCCCACATCAACAATGAGTTCAACGACGCGGGGATCCTGACCGGGTATTCGGTGGATCCCTCTGCCTATGATAACCGGGAGCAGGTGCCCACCATGCTGGCCCTGGAGAGCAACTGGAACACCTTCGAAGCGGGGACAGAGAACACGAATCCGGTATTTTCGGGACTGTCCACCGGCAGCCGGTTCCGGCTCCTGTTCGGTCAGACGGACCCCACGGAGATGCGGACCAACCAGTCGGCGAAATATGTCCATACCATCGCCCTGACCATTCCGGGCTCGCCGGAGATCAAAGGCGGCAGCGGAGATTATACAGGGAAGATCATGCTCTCCACCAAGCTGGGAAGACACACCGTCACCTTTGATGTGGCCGCGGACGAGGCCATGCTGGATACCATCCGGCAAAAGCTGGTGTGGACATCGTCGGACGACTCGGTCTTAAGAATCGAAAACATCGCCATGGATCCCAGCGCGGAATACGATGATGCTGTGACTGTCCGGATCGATTATGAAGTTCTGAAGGAGGGCGCCCGGGCGGCCATCCAGGGAGACTTCATGGGAATGCAGCTGCAGGGGAGCACCATCGAAACAGATCCTGCCGCGGACGGAGACAGTGAGCAGGATCAGGAAGGCGGCGGCGCGGGAAAAGGCGGCAAGAGCGGCGGCAAAAGCGGCGGGAAAAACAACGGGAGCAAGAGCGGAAGCGGTTCCGTGTCGGCAGCTGCGCCTCCGGCTTCCGGCAACACCTCGCCGGAACGCAGGCTTTCACTGACACCCCAGGGGGGAACGGTGACAGCGGCCCAGGCGGCACAGGCAGCCCAGACCCCCCCGGCGGCCCAGGCGGCATCTGCTGAAGGCACCGCCGAAAGCGAGCAGATGGTCGCCATGGATCTGGAATCCGTCCTTGACGCGGATGACATGAAACAGAACATCACGGTCAATGATCCCACCAGGAAGTACGCGCCCTTCCTGTGCGGCGGCGCAGGATTTATTCTGGCCATGGGCGGCGCGGCGGCAGCGCTTCAGTTCAAGGCGCAGATGGGGCAGGCCGCATTCCTGTTCAGGCGCAGGAGGTCCGGATGAGACAGAAGGCGGAAGGGAACAATTTCAGAAGAAAATTCATCATCCTGGCGGCCTGTTTTATCGTGGTGTTTTTTGGGTCCTTCATGCTGGGAAAGTATCCCATCATGCCGGACGAACTGGTCCGGATCCTCCTGTCCCGTTTCGTGGACATGCAGCAGACCTGGCCGGACGCGGCGGAGAATGTAGTGTTCCAGATCAGGCTTCCCCGGGTATGCGCCGCGGGTCTCATCGGCGCCTCTCTGGCGGTGGCAGGCGTTTCCTATCAGGGAATGTTTCAGAACCCCATGGTTTCTCCGGGGGTCCTGGGCGCGTCCAACGGGGCGGGCTGCGGCGCGGCCATTGCCATCGTTCTGGGCATGTCCTATTACACCATTTCTTTCATGGCCTTTCTGTTCGGACTGGGCGCGGTGTTTCTGGCCTACGGCATCAGCCGCGTCAGCCGGATCAATCCGGTGCTGGCCATGATCCTGGCAGGCATGCTGATCAGTTCCCTGTTCGGATCCATCACTTCCTTCGTCAAGCTGATCGCAGACACGGATTCTCAGCTTCCTGCCATCACCTACTGGCTGATGGGAAGTCTGGTATCCATCCAGCCCCAGGATGTGATCTTTGCCATCGGCCCGATCCTGGTGGGCATGGTGCCCCTCTGGCTTCTGCGCTGGAGGATCAATCTGCTGACCGTGGGGGAGGAGGAAGCCCTGTCCATGGGCATCGATACCGGGAAACTCCGGTTCGTTGTCATTGTCTGCGCGACGCTGCTGACATCCATCAGCGTGGCCATCAGCGGTGTGATTGGCTGGATCGGCCTGGTGATCCCCCATTTCTGCAGGATGATCTTCGGATATGATTACCGGCGTCTGATCCCCACCAACATTCTGTTCGGCGCGACTTTTCTGATCGTGGTGGACAATGTGGCAAGGCTGGCCACCACCGCGGAGATCCCCATCGGCATCCTGACATCCTTCATCGGGGCGCCGGTATTCGTATATCTGATTCTGACAGGAGGTGCAGTCCGCGGTGATTAGAGTGGAACATCTGTCATTTTCATATGGAGAGACCCGGATCCTGAAGGATGTGAATTTCAATGCGGACCGGGGCAGTCTGGCGGCCCTGATCGGCCCCAACGGCGCCGGTAAAAGCACCCTGTTCAGGTGCATTCTGAAATTCCTCAGCGGTTACGAGGGAAAGGTGATGCTGGACGGTCAGGACATGAAGGACATGAGCCGTCCTGAGATCGCCCGGAAGATCGCCTACATTCCCCAGACCAGCATTCCGGTCTTTAACTACGCGGTGATCGATATCGTGCTGATGGGGATGACATCCGGCCTCAGGCTGCTGGAGACCCCGAAAAAAGAGCATATCCGGCGGGCGGAGGAGGTGCTGGAAGGCCTGGGGGTCCTGCATCTCAGGGATCGGGGGTTCGGGCGGATCTCCGGCGGAGAGCGGCAGCTGGTGCTCCTGGCCCGGGCCATCGCCCAGAACGCCCGGATCCTTATCATGGATGAGCCCACGGCAAATCTGGATTACGGGAACCAGCTCAGGGTCATGGAGAGGATCCGCAGTCTTGCAAAGGCTGGCTATACCGTGATCATGTCCACCCATGATCCGGCCCAGGCCCTGCTCTTCGCGGATATTGCCTTCGTGCTGCAGGACGGCTGCATGCTGGCTTCAGGTCCGCCGAAGGAAGTCCTGACAGAAGAGATGATGAATAAACTGTACGGTGTGAACGTACAGATGATGGATATCGAGACAGATGGAACGATGAACCGGATCTGTGTGCCGGTCCGTTCTGTGAAATAAGGAGGAACCTGATGAAGAAGAAACTGATCGGTCTGATCGTGATGCTGGCAGTGACGGCCCTGGCAGCGCCGGCTTTTGCGGCGGAGAAGGGCAGCACGTCATCCCAGGTCTGGGACGGATCCGTGGATGTGTCCTGGTATACGGAGCAGCCCCTGGATACGGCGGACTACTATATCAGCACACCGTCCCAGCTGGCCGGCCTGGCCTACATGGTCAACGGACGCCTGGATGCTGATCAATTTCCGGAAAAGAGCAGTGTCAGCAGCACGGTGGCAGCGGTGACGGACGGAGCGGAAGATGACGGGAAGACCGTATCCGGCCTGACGGCGGAGAGCTTCTGGACCAAAAAGCCTACCCATATCAAGACAGAGGGCGGCGGCAGCGGCGTCACGGATTATACGCTCTATATCGGGAACCAGAAATATGATTTCGCCGGCAAGACAATCCATCTGACCAGCGATATCGATCTGGGCGGGACCTATAAGAACGATAAGGCATCCGGACCCAACTGGATGCCCATCGGCGGACGTTTCCCGGCGGATCCGGGAAAACTGACCATCATCGTCGATTCCGCCTTCAACGGCTGCCTTGACGGCGGCGGTCATACGATCAATAACCTTTTCTGCGACCGGCAGTCCGGCGGCAATTATATGTGGAGCCAGGGCGTCGGCTTCATCGGCTGTCTGGGAGATCTCTACGACGATCCCCTGTACAAGTACGGGCACAGCGCCCAGCCGGAGAGCGCTGTCAAGGAAGAGATCCTCAAAGGCTGGACAGCGACAGTCAGAAATCTCTGCGTGGGCAACAGCAGCGACAGCGCGTCATTCCACGGTTACATCTACGCCAACCGGATGGTGGGCGGCATCGTAGGCCGGGCGGGAAGCGCGGTCATCGAGAACTGCGCCAATTTCACAACGCTGAAGACCACAGACCACAAGGGGACCGGCGGCATCATCGGCGCCACGGACGGGGAAGGAACCATCCGGGGCTGCTACAATGCGGGCTACATCTATTCAACAT
Organism: uncultured Bacillota bacterium; assembly: GCA_946541435.1. GTDB lineage: Bacteria > Bacillota > Clostridia > Peptostreptococcales > Anaerovoracaceae > Lentihominibacter. Next base: position 5,027 of record CAMNJK010000019.1, on the reverse strand, counting down.
CCAATGGCTGCCCCACAGGCGGCATCGCGGGTTCCAACACCTTCAATATCTATAACTGCTATAACTGCGGGAAGATCTATGTGCCCAATGAAGAGACCCTGAGCGAGGGCATCGGCAGCCACTTCGGCGGCAGCTATGTGGTGGACAACTGCTACAGCCTGAACGGCACATGGACCGACAGCAGGGAAGAGACTACCATCAACGGATACTATTTCGGAAACGGCATCGATCTGGTGGTCAACACCTACGCGGTAGATCAGGGAACCATGAAGAGCGCAGCTTTCCTGGATGAGATCAATGCGGGCGCGGGCGATGTGTTCGTGGCTGGCAGGAGCGGTATCAACTACGGCTATCCCATCCTTTTCTGGCAGGCGGATGGCATGCCGCAGGGCAGCTGCAGCGTCAGCGCCGGCGGCGGCGGCGGACAGGGGAAGATCCTGGTGCAGATCCCCGCGGGTGGATACACCGCAGCCACAGTCCTGCAGCCGGGAACCGGGACGGATGTGCCTGTTGGCACGGTGGTCACCATGGTTTCGGATGCGGCGGCTCCCAATGTACTGGAGTATTTCACCGCTGGACAGACTGCCCTCAGGGCAGATCATTACACCGTGACCGGCAGCGGCAGTGTGACCCTGGACGGGTCTTTCCTGACCCTGGCCCGGGGGACGGTCACCTTCGCGGATACACCGCAGTATGTGCTGGGCGTATCTAAAAATGGCACGGTGCTGGACCAGAATGGCAAGGCATGGACCGTGCAGGATCAGATGGTCTCAAGCGGTGATACGATTTTCCAGAATGATGTGCTGACCGCAAAGGCGGTCCTGAGATCCGGCGCGGTCTGCAAGGATCAGGGCAGGGAGTACAGCGGAAGCTTCGACTATATCTTCAGTGAAGGGGGAGCGCAGGAGACGAGCGCCAGTGGCGTCCTCAAGGCCGGCAGGTCTGTGACCGGCGGTCTGCAGATCTCGGCTTCTCCACGCACCCAGGACAAAAGCTGGCTCACCTATGCGGACACCAGCTGGTGCAAGGACCCGGATAACATCCACGGGACCTATACCATCAGCTCGCCCCAGCAGCTGGCGGGCCTGGCAAAGATGGTCAACGGAGGGGAAACATTCTCGGGCGCAGTGGTGAAGCTGGCAGGGGATATTTCTCTGAAGAATCCCGATGATGACGGGTCCGTCAGGACATGGACCTCCATCGGTGTTTCCTCCGGCAAGTGCTTCAGCGGCACATTTGACGGACAGGGACATATGATCCGCGGCATGACGGTGAAGTCCACCGGCAGCGTGGGCGGTCTGTTCGGCTACTGTAAGAAAGCGAAGATCAAAGATCTCACGGTAACCGGTTCTGTGGAATCTGCGGGCAATGCCGGGGGCATCGCTTCCAGTCTGATCGGCGGCAACATCAGCGGCTGCGTGAACAGAGCGCAGATCACCGCCCGGGCGGACCGGGCCGGGGGCATCGCGGCCCAGCTGTCCGAGGAGGGGAAAATCACTTCCTGCAGCAACAGGGGAAGCGTTACCGGTACATCGAAGGTGGGCGGCATCGTGGGAGAATCCCTGCATACAGCGGGCAGCATCCTGAAATGCCGGAATACGGCGGAGATCACCGCCACGGCTTCCGGCAGCGGCGCCAGCTGCGCCGGGGGCATCGCAGGCTATCTGGGCAGCAGGGTGCAGCAGTGCGCCAACCGCGGAAATGTGACCTCCGCCAATGCCTGCACCGGCGGCATTGCGGGATTCACCTATGCCAATACCAAGGCAACGGAGACCCAGTACCGGCATTCATCTGCCATCTATGATTCCTACAATACCGGAAATGTGACCTCAACGGCCTCCGGCGCCGGCGCATTCACCGGCGGTATCGTGGGAAGGGCGGATTACCTCCTGATGAAGAACTGCTTCACCACAGGAAGGGTGGAGGCATCATCGCAGACCTTCCTGGGGGCTGTGGCCGGCGGATTCTATGAGAGCATCTACAACAAGGTGGAAACAAGCTATTACAGCGCGGACATGAGCCCCGCCACGTCCTACACCAGGTCGGGCGGTACGGTCAAAGCAGATACGCAGAACCCGTCCCTGTCCTACTTCAGGACCCAGAAAAAGTCGGAGGCAGACATGAAAGCGCCAGCTTTTGCATCCCTTCTGGAGAGCAATTCCCCGGGGACCTTCCGGGCCATGGCGGGGGATCTTCCGGAGCTGGCATGGATCGCGGGCGGCAAGGACTGCCTGGTGACCTACAGCGGCGCCTATACAGGAACGGATACAGTGCGCGCGGGAAGCGCTGTGGACCTGCCGGTCTGCGGGGAGACAGGCTGGAAGTATGTCTTCGAGACCGACGGCAGAGAATTTGACGGTACCGGGATCACGGCGGATACCGATGTGACGGTGTCCCGGGAGAAGATCCGCGTCGCCTATGTGTCCTTCGTGAAGGACAACAGCCAGATCGACGTGAACTCAGACGGGAAGACAGACCGGAAGGACTGCATCGCCTTCTATACGGAGGACGGCAGCGGAACGGCGTATCAGTATATCTCGGACCGGAACATCGTGACTTCGGAAGGCGGGCTCACAGCGATTCCGGACGTGTCGAAGGTGGCTGCAAAGGCAGGCCATACGGCGTATTGGGATCTGACGGACAATGACGGTGTCAGCTACTGGGACAGCAGGCGGTCCGGTCCTCTGGGGACAGGAAACATCTCCGTCCGGGCGGTCTATGACCAGCGGACCCTGAAGCTCAGCAAGTCAGATGACGGCGCCGGTGCAATCCGGTATGCGGCGGAGATCTCTTCTTCAAATGATGGGTACTATTTCCTGGCGCCCCAGACCAAGGGGACCATCACGGTGAGATCCGGCGCGGCGGTCACCCTGGACGGGTCCAACGGCCCCTTCGTCAATGTCCGCTTTATCGTGGAGAAGGGCGCGAAACTGACCCTGAAGAACATGGTGGTCAGGACCGATCCGGCAAGACTTGCGGGCAGCGGCAGGAACGCCGCTGTGCTGGAGATCGCCGGCGGCGCGTCCAGATCCGCGGCAACCACCCTGAAATTCAGCGGCTATAACAGTATCAGCGGCACCAATACCGGCGGCAACGGGACTGATAAGAAGGGAAACAGAATCATCTGCCCGGCGGTGGATCTCAAAGGATATGTGAAGTTCACCAAGGCCGCAAGCGATTCTGACGTCCTGTATATCACCGCGGCAATGGACAGCCCCGAGGTCAACCTTGAGAACAGGGCCACCATGGAAGTGGCCGGGGGCATCGTGGAAGTCTATAAGAAGGAGCGGCTGGGAACCAACGGCGGCATGATCTATGGAGCATCCTTTGACTATAAGACGAAGAAGATCAAGGGCAGCCAGAAGGGGAATCTGATGGTTTCCGGCGGCTCCCTGATCGCGGTATCCGAATCCAACAACGTCTTTGCCGCCTGCGTCAACCAGTATAAGCAGACGGGAGGACAGGCCATCTTCTACGCCAATGAGGCAAGCCAGTACAGGAAGGGTCATCAGAGGTACATCGGCACTGATGTGGCCATTTATGCGAAGAAGATGGTGGTCACCGGGGGCAGCCTCAGTGCGAAGACCCGGACCCATCAGGATAAGTTGTCAGATAAGATCCGCTATTACAGTGACAGCAAGTGCATCGGCAGCGGCAACAACTTTACCGGGAAATATCAGCTGAAAAAAATAAGTACCGCCGGATGGAAGGGCCGGACCCGGACGGTGAAGGCAGGCGGGAAAGTGATCTACAAAGGCGCCGGCAACAATGTTTCCTATAATATAGGCAAGCTGAACAGCTTCAGCACAAAGAAATCCGCAGCGGACAAATACATTTATCTCTGGGTACCCAAGGGAAGCAGCGGGGCATTGAAAGTGCAGTGACGGATGCAGGAGGAAGAAACGAAAAAACGGATCGGCATGTTGGCTTAATAACAAAAAGATAGATGCGCGTTTCTGGAACAACTGCAGCAAAGCAAAAGCTGGAGTAGACTGACTCTATGATATCAGTCATCATATACAGGTTAAAGTAAGAAGGAGGATTTATGAAAAAGTACAGGAACAGAGCATTGTCGATCGTCATTGCGGTGGCAATGATGATGGTGTGCTTCGCAGCGGTCACCGCAGTGTCATTTGCGGGAGAGATCACCGTGAAGGTGGTAAATCAGGATCAGACAGAGCAGACTGTGGCAACGTATACGGATGAGCAGCTGGCTGCTCTGGCAGAGCCGGATTTCTATCCGTATTTCTATACTGGTAAGAGCGGAGCGACAGTTATCGCCGCCAAGGGCGTTCCGGTCTCCAAGCTCATCGCGTCGGACGGAGTGAACATGGCGGAAATCTCCGGTCTCAAGGTCTGTGAAGGAACCTTCGAGCCCAGAAGCAATCAGCTGCCTTATCTGAATGCCGGCGTGACTTATCTGAAAGCAACGCTGGATGCGGAGAACAATGTCGTGATCGAGGACGAGACATCCGTGGACGTTCCTTTCATTATCGCAACAGAGATGTACTACAATGGCGACAATAAAGTGACTTTGGGAGGAGAAAAAGACGTTGAAGCGGTCTTCAATGAGCTGAAAACCATGATCGACGCGAAGACAGCCACTGCCGGCGCTGTTCGCTGCGCTTCGGGCTCTCTGGACACCGAGGATATTGCCGGCAATAAATTTGTGACCGGACCGGATACCATCAAGCTCTACAAGGGTGCAGCCCAGGAGGGCGTGACAGCGGAAGGCTCCAAGGCGACATTGAAAGCCAAGAAGCTGAAAAAAGCAGCTCAGACAGTAGCGGCTCCTGTAACTGTCAGCGGCCAGATGGACGGCGCTGCGGTCACCTTCGCCAAGGGCAAGGTCAGCAAGCAGGCCAAGAAGTTTGCTGTAGACGGTGAGACGGGTGACATTACAGTGAAGAAGGGCCTCAAGAAGGGCAAATACACTGTTACTGTGAAGGTCACCGCTGCCGGCGATCTGACGCATTTCGAGGCAAATACGACTGCCAAGGTCGTTATCACAGTCAAGTAGGCTCGAA
>CAMNJK010000018.1 GCA_946541435.1 uncultured Bacillota bacterium | reverse complement strand
ACCCCTGCTCCCGCAGCAGGTTCTCCGTCGCAGAGACAGCTTCTTCCTGCACATCAAAAGCAAACAGCCTGTCCGGGTCAAGCCGGGCAAGCTGCAGTGTGTCGTGTCCGTTGCCGCAGGTAGCGTCGATCAGGATGCTGCCGGGCGGCGCGTAAGGCCGGACCATATGCATGGCAAAGGCCGTTGTGGATCTGATCAGATTGTTCATCAAATTCGCCTGAAAAATGCTTATTTCTTCTTGTCTTTCTTGTTCTTGTCGTCTTCGCCCTTATTGACGTATCCGAAAGCCAGAAAAACCATGGCGAAGCCCAGAAGCATCATGCTGGTCATTTGGATCATACTGCCCATAGTGGATTCCTCTCTTTAATCAATGATTCTGAAATGCAGCCTTCCGGTGGCTGTATAGCTAGAGTATACCATAAATATGAATTCCTGCAAAAGCTGGCGTTCGTTTTTGCGGGAAAAAAGCCGCGGGATCTCAGCGGCGCAGCTGACCGAAGTGGTCCAGGATCCCGATGATGGAGTTCTCCACCATGTCGGAGACCGCCTCCCGGGTGTAGAAGGCCATGTGCGGCGTGGTGATCACGTTCGGATGGGAATTGAGGATGGCCAGCTGAGGATTGTTCAGGGGCTCGCCCATCCGGTTGTAATAGTACATGCCGAACTCGTTCTCCACGGTGTCCAGGCAGGCGAATCCCAGATGGCCGCTCTCGATGGCGTCGATCATGGCTTCGGAATCCACCAGAGGACCCCGGGCGCAGTTGACCAGACCGGTCCCCGGCCGCATCTTTGCGAAAGCCTGCGCATCGAGGATATGATAATTCTCCTGGGTGGCAGGGGCGTGCAGGGTGATGACATCGCTCTCCCGCAGGAGGCGGTCCATGTCTGTATATTCCACGATATCACGCAGTTCTTCTTTCGGGAAGGGATCATAGGCCAGCATGCGGCAGCCGAATCCGGTCAGTTCTCTTGCCAGACAGGCGCCGATCCGGCCGGTGCCGACGATGCCCACAGTCAGGTTCCCCAGCTCGCAGGCCAGTTTTCCTTCCAGGGTATAATCCTGAACGGCTGCCCTGAGCCGGATGTATTTGAACTTGCGGATGCCCAGCAGGATCATCATCACAGTATAGTCCGCTACCGTGGCGGGGGAGTAGGTGATGTTCAGGACGCCGATGCCCTTTTCCCGGGCATAGACATAATCGATGTGGTCATAGCCGATGGTCCGGGTCATGATGCAGCGGATCCCCATGTCGTAATAGCGGTCGATCATGGCCTTGTCCACCGGGGCGGTCAGGATGTTGATGGCCTGGCAGCCCTCCGCCAGATGGGCGTTCTCCAGGGTCGGTTTCTCCCCGCAGGAATCAAAGTCGATGCCGTACTGCTTGCTGAATGTGTCGAAGAAGACCCGCTCATCGTACTCGCGAAGCCCGTAGACAAACATTTTCATAAACGCTCTTCTCCTTGAAGTTCTCTATGGATTTTTGACGTCTGAAATTATATCATATTCCTATAGGAAAGGGAACAAAGACCATGAGAGAATTGAACGTGACAGAGATCACAGAGGCTGTGGCCAGCCTTTGCATAGAAGCGAATCATCATCTGGATGAAGCCGCCCGGGGCTGCCTGAAAGCCCGGGCTGAAGAAGAGGACTGGGCGCCGGCGAAGGCGGTCCTGGCCATCATAGAGAAGAACATCGGGATCGCCGCGGAAGGGGAATTCCCCCTCTGTCAGGACACCGGCATGGCCTGCATTTTCATCGAGCTGGGCCAGGAGGTCCACCTGACCGGCGGGACCCTGGAGGACGCGGTCAATGAAGGCGTGCGCCGGGGTTACACGGAAGGGTATCTGCGCAAATCCATCGTTGCGGACCCCCTGCGCAGGGAGAATACCGGGGACAACACGCCGGCGGATCTCGTGCTTCGGCTGGTGCCGGGAGACCGGGTGAAGATCACTGTGGCGCCCAAGGGCTTCGGGTCGGAAAATATGAGTCAGATCAGGATGCTGCCGCCCTCTGCGGGGGCCCAGGGTGTGGAGGATTTCGTGGTTTCCGCTGTGGAGGCGGCCGGCGCCAACCCCTGTCCGCCCATTGTGGTCGGCGTGGGCATCGGCGGGAATTTCAACCGGGTGGCCCTGCTGGCCAAGGAAGCCCTGCTGGAGCCTCTGGACGGCGCCAATCCGGATCCCTTCTACGCTGAGATGGAAGAACGGCTGCTGAAGCGGATCAATGAACTGGGGATCGGCCCCCAGGGATTCGGCGGCCGGACCACGGCGCTGAAGGTAAACATCCGCACAGCGCCCACCCATATCGCGGGCCTTCCGGTGGCGGTGAACATCAACTGCCATGTCAGCCGGCACGCGTCAGTTGTCCTGTGAGCAGCGGCGGAGCCTGACCGGGCACTGCCCGGGAATCAAGAAGGACCAGAAAGACCAGAAAGATCAGAGAGGAAATGATCCATGGAATACAGACTTACAGAACCCTTTACGAAAGAAGCCGTCAGAAACCTTCGGGCGGGAGACCAGGTCCTGGTGACCGGGACCATCTATACTGCCCGGGACGCGGCGCATAAGAAGATCGTGGAGATGATGGACCGGGGGGAAAAGCCTCCCTTTGACATTGCGGATTCCATCATCTATTACGTGGGTCCCACCCCGGCCAAACCCGGGAACCCCATCGGGTCCGCCGGACCCACCACCAGTTACCGGATGGACGCCTACGCCCCGCGGCTTCTGGACGCGGGACAGCTGATGATGATCGGCAAGGGCCAGCGGTCGGCGGAGGTGGCGGAGGCTGCCCGGCGGAATGGGGCGGTCTACGCGGCGGCCATCGGCGGGGCGGCGGCCCTGATGGCCCAGTGTGTGAAGTCCGCTGAGGTGATCGCTTTTCCCGAACTGGGCGCCGAAGCAGTGCGGCGGCTCTACGTGGAAGACCTGCCTGTGACCATCGTTCTGGATACGGAAGGCGGCAATCTCTACGAAGAAGGCCGGAGCGCCTATCTGCAGCGCACTTAAAGGCCGGATCGAGGCCTTGGGACTGAAGCTTTCCGGGGGTTGAAACTGCACTTCTGCTGGTGTACAATGGGAAAAGCGGCCGCGGTGAGATCAGCCCGCAGCCGCGAAAAATACAGGAAAAAAGAGGACCCGGATCCGCGCAGGACGCGGCGGCCCGGTCCCACAGAAAGGCAATTGGACATGTTTGAAAATCTGAAGAAATTCCAGGCAGACGGCGCACAGGGCGGACAGCAGGAGCCCATCACAGACGAAAACTGCACCCACGACTGCAGCAGCTGTCCCAGCGCGGGCGGATGCGGCAGCTTCGATCCGAAGAGCCTCCTGGAAGAGACCAATGAGTACAGCAACGTAAAGAAGGTCATCGCCGTCGTCAGCGGCAAGGGCGGTGTCGGCAAATCCCTGGTGACATCCCTGATGGCCATCAGCATGCAGCGCCGCGGCGCGGTCTGCGGCATCATGGACGCGGATGTGACCGGCCCCTCCATCCCCAAGGTCTTCGGCATCGAGGACAAGGCGGAAGGCACCGAAGTCGGCATCTTCCCCCTGACCACGAGCACAGGGATCAAGACCATCTCCGTCAACAACCTGCTGGAGAACGACAGCGATCCGGTCCTCTGGAGAGGTCCCATCATCGCGGGTCTGGTCAAGCAGTTCTGGACTGACGTGCTCTGGGGAGAGACGGACTATCTGTTCGTGGACATGCCGCCGGGAACCGGTGACGTGGCCCTGACTGTATTCCAGTCCATTCCCATCGACGGCATCATCGTCGTCACATCACCCCAGGATCTGGTCAGCATGATCGTTGAGAAGGCGGTCAAGATGGCTGAAATGATGAATGTTCCGGTACTGGGCCTGGTGGAGAATATGGCTTACCTGAAGTGCCCCCACTGCGGCGAGGAGATCCCGGTCTTCGGCGAAAGCAAGACCCAGCAGGTGGCGGATGCCCACGGTCTGGAAGTTCTGGGCCGGATCCCCATCGATCCCAAACTGGCGGCAGCCTGCGACAGAGGCCTGATCGAGGCCTTTGAAGGCGACTGGCTGGACAACGCGGCGGACAAGGTGGCTGAGCTGTAAACGGCAGTCCGGCACGAAAGGGAGACAGATATGGACATGCAGACGGAAAACTACAAGTTCTTTCAGCACAGAGCGTGCGAGTTCTTTCCATGCCATCAGGTGAAGGACGACAGTACCTTCAACTGTCTCTTCTGTTACTGCCCCCTGTACGCCCTGGGCGACAGATGCGGCGGGAATTTCCGCTATACCGATAACGGGATCAAGGACTGCACGAACTGTGCCATTCCCCACAGCAAGGGCGGCTATGACTACGTCATCGAGCGGTTCAATGATATCCTTGAACTGGTGCGAAAGATTCCGGAAGAGTGATCTGGATCTCTGCGGGAGCGATAAACAATAAAACAGTAAAAAAACTGCATCGAGGATTCGGTGCAGTTTTTGTTATAGCATCCTTCAGCTGCGGCGCGGGAAGATGACCCGGCCTGCTTTTGCATGAAGCCCCTAGAACTTGTCCCACAGGGTGACCGTCTTCCGGACCAGGGCGTAGAAGACCCGGAGGACAGCGCCGGTGATCATCAGCCCGATGGCGATGGCGCCGGCCATGACCAGGGTCTGCATGCCCACCTCCGCGGCGGCAGTGAAGTCGTCCTGCAGCATGGAGAGCATGGTGTTGAAGATTCCGGATCCGGGCACCAGGCACAGGATCCCCGGGATCACGAAAATGGTGGCGGCGTCCTTCAGATGATGGGCGGCGACGGTACTCAGAATACCTACGACGCAGGCCCCGAGGAAGCAGCCCATGGCCGGGGACGAATAGTAGTACATGGAGATCTCATAGGTCACCCAGCCGCAGGCGCCGATGATGACGCAGGCGGGGATGTGCCGGATCGGGACCCGGAAGATCAATGAAAACCCGGCGGTGGCGAACATGGCCAGTATGAATTCAGTCAGCAGATGCAGCATTGCTTATCACCTCGGTTTCTAAAATGTTATCCCGCCGATCATCCCCCAGAGCTTGAGGATCAGACCGGCGCCGGCAGCCAGGGAAACGGCGGTCAGGACGGCTTCCACCAGCCGGATCAGACCGGCCAGCATATCACCGGACAGAAAGTCCCGGATGGAGTTGGTAATGGCCACGCCGGGTACGAACAGCATGATCACGCCGCTGATGATGGGCTGATAGGCGGCGTCCGGAAGAGACGCGGCGATGATCAGCGCAATGAAGGCAGCCAGCGCGGTACTGCACATGCCCCGGATGAAGAAATTGATGCCGAATTTCGAGAGGAACCGGGAAAAGGTATAACAGAGCAGGCCGATGAGAAAAGCGCACAGAAAATCCATGGAGTTCCCGCCGAACATGACGGAAAAACAGGCCGCGACCACTGCGGCGCCGATCAGGCGGACCATGAACTGATAGGGCTTCTGCCGGTCGATCTCATGCAGCCGGTCCAGACCGGCCTCAACGGACAGGTCTGTGGTTGTGAAATCCCGGCTGAACTGGTTGACCAGGGAAATCTTGTTCAGGTCGGTCTCGCCGCTGCGGATCCGGCTGATGTAGGTGGAAACGCTGTCCTTCTCGGAATCATTATCCAATGTAACGAAAATGCCTGTGGGCATGGCGAACACTTCCACATTGTCGATCCTGCAGGCTTTGCAGATCCGCGTGATGGTCTCCTCCACACGGTAGATCTCCGCCCCGCTCTTCAGCATGATCTCTCCTGCGCGAACTGCCAGCAGGAGAACCTTTTTCTTGTATTGCTTTTCCATGTTCACTACTATATTGCTTCGGCGGAGCGGTGTCAACCGGATTTCCCGGTCTTCACGAAGATTTCATTCAGCCGATCGCGATCACGCTTCGGGCCTTTCCCGGTCATGCGCTTTTACACCCTCCGGATGCAAAGGCTGGCCTTAAGAGACTGAAAATTCGTTGAAAAATCAAGACCTTCGGCCGTTCACGGAAAAATGAGCCGCAGCACACTTTTGCTTTTCATATAATAGGTGTCCCAGAGAGAACAAGCGAAGGGGAAGGAGGGATATGAGATGAGAAGAGAAGAAAGAAACAGGGTGCATCCGGCGGCAGTCGTCCTGGGCGCGGTCGGGGTGATCGTCATGCTGCTGGGCGTTTGGATAAGTACGGCCTGCGGGTATGACGGCAGGCCGGGTGGGATGGATCTCCTGGTGCCGGACCGTGTCTTCGCTGCGGAGGCGGAACCGGCAGGTCAGACGGCAGATGCCGGGTCGGGAGAATCTGGCGTGGCAGGAGACCAGGGCGCGGCAGAGGAGGATCCGTCTCCGGATTCGGGCAGGGAAGTCAGCGTCTCTGTCGCTGTGTCCGGTCACGGCACGGTCAACGGTCATGACAGCGATTATACAGAGACCCTTGCGCCGGGGGAAACCCTGGTCCTTCAGATCCAGGCAGAAGACGGATACCGGATCAGTGATATCCGGATCAATGAAACGCCGCTGTATACTTCGGATCAGGAGAGCGTGATCGGGCAGAGCTCTGCCACAGAAGAGCTGGAGGATCTGGAAGAGGACCTGGCCGTCAGCGTGGAGTTTGCAGAAGAGACCGGAGATGAAGCCGGCGCTGCGGATGGAGCTGACACTGCGGGAAGCGAAGAACCGCCGGAAGACGGGACCATCGATCCGGTAGTTTCCGGAGAAGAGGATGGCGAGGACGGAGATCCGGATGCTGACAGCGGAGACTCGGATGCCGACAGTATAGAAGAAGGCGAACCCGGGGAAGCGGAGGATCTCGGAGACGGGGACGAGCCCTATGAGTTCAATGATGATCCTGACTGGGAAGATTCCGACTGGGAAGATTCAAGCTGGGAAGATTCGGACGGAGAAGAGCCTGTAGATGACCTCGACTGGGAGGATTCAGAGGAGGACTCTGACTGGGAGGATTCGGAAGAAGATTTCGGCGCTGATGAGGACTGGGAGGAAGCCGCAGAATCGGTGGCCCGGAAGGACACCGATGTGAATCCGGACCGGGAACATGTCGGTAAGGAGCAAGACGGTCAGGAGAAGGCGGAACAGACTTCGGCCAAAGGTCTGGGCAGGACAGAACAGGATGAAACAAATGAAGCCGGGGCCACGGATACCGACAAGGCCCCGGAGCAGAACAGGAATTCTTCCGGTGACGAAACCGTGACCGCGACCGCAGGCGGCGGGACCCAGAGCCAGACGGTGATCAATCAAACTTCCGGGAAAGACGCGGAAGGAAAGAACGCAGGCAGTTCCGGCGGGACAGATTACAGTCCCCGAACAGGAGACGCGCTGCCCATGGTCTGCATCCTGATCCTGCTGTGCAGCCTGACCATGCTGGCCATACTGGTCTTAAGAGAACGTCTGAAAAGGGAAGGAGGGCTGCGGCGATGATCAGGACAGAAGAAATCATCAGAGTTATCATCGAAGAGAACAAAAGAGCCGCTGCGAGGAAGCGGCGTCAGAGGGCCTTTCGGATCCTGATCCTGCTTCTGGTCTGCAGCATCGCGGTACCGGCCCTGACGGACACAGGGGGCGCGGCTGCGCTGACGGTGCCGAAGGTAAAGGCCCATGCCGGACGGCTGACCACGGGTGGGGTGACCCGGGTATTCATTACGGGATCCGTTTCCGTCTCCAAAGGACAGGATATCGTGGTGTATGACACCGAAGAAACCAGGGAACTGGCAAGGCAGAAAGTGACGGCGTCGAATGGGGAGGGCTCCTTTCTGGTCTGGATCCCGCAGGAGGCAGTGAACCAGAACGGACCCACAGGCTTCCGGGTCTGCAGCATGCCGGCCAAAGGGATCGCAGCGTCAAAGACCATCCGGCTCAGCATCGGTGAGAGCAAACGAAAAAAGGAGCAGACCATCAAGTGCCCCGCCAGACTGACCCTGACGAATCTGAAGACAAAGGCTTCCCTCAAGGCCCGGACCAGTTCCGGCCTTCCGCTGACCTACAGGAGCAGCAACAAAAAAGTCGCCAAGGTCGATGCCAAAGGCAGGGTCAGACGCATGGGAAACGGGAGAGCGACTATAACCATCCGGCAGGAAGGAAGCGACAAATACAAACCGGCGGAAACTAAGATCATGGTGGTCAGCCGCAAGAGCAACCGCAGAGAGCAGATCGATGCTGCGGTGGCCTGGGCGGTGAAGATCGCCAGGGACAACAGCTTCTCTTACGGGACAGGGTCCGGGGCCCATCATTTCGGCTGCTACTTCTGCGGGACCAACTACGGACCGCGAAAATACATGAAACCCAGCAGCAGGTATAAAAAAACCTATTGCTGCAACCCCTTCATTTCGGCGGCATACGCCCATGGGGCAAAGCATCCGCGAATGCTGGCAGCCTGCCGCCATGCCTACGGAATCGGGATGAACAAGAGTGACTATTACCGGTTCGGCTGCTGGAAGTGTGTGGGGAAGCCCGCTTACGGGAAGCTGCAGAAGGGAGACGTGCTGGTAAAATACAACCATGTGATCATGTACATCGGCCGGCATCGCCTGGTAGAAGCCACCGGGGGCACCTGGTCTGCAGGATCCATCGCTGTCCGGCATCTGAGCAAAAGCAGGTACAGACAGTTCAGCTTTGTCATGCGGTATACCGGCTACTGATGCCGGCGCGGCATATGGTTTCCTGCGGCAGGGCCTGCCTGCCCAACAAGTTCCCTATGTGAGTCCGGATTCTGTTGAAGAAAGGAGGGAAGTGTAATAGAATAGGTGCCATGGAACTTGAGCAGAGAAACAACGACTATCGCAGCGGGCTGATCGCGTCCATCGGCTGCATGACCTTATGGGGGATCCTTCCCATCTACTGGCAGGCCCTGGTGCCGATCAGCTCGTGGGTCATTATCATATACCGGATCCTTCTGGTGAATGTGTTTGCCATGCTGCTGGCAAGGACCAGATTTACATGGCGGGAGATCTTCGGACCCATTCGCAGCGACTGGCAGCTGGCTCTGAAATTTCTTGCCGCGGGCGCAGTGATCACTATCAACTGGAGCACATACATCTGGGCAGTCAATGCGGATCATGTGATCGATGCCAGCATCGGATACTATATCGAACCCCTCATGGTCTGTGTATTCGGCATGCTGTGCTTCCGGGAAAAGCTGACCAGGTTCAAGGCCGCCGCCATGGCGCTGGCCCTGCTGGCAGTCATTATTCTCCTGGTTCATTTTCATGCCTTTCCGGGGATCGCCCTTGGAATTGCCATGTCCTTCGCGGTATATTCCGCCATCAAGAAGACGGTGTCTCAGCCGCCGCTGATCTCGCTGGTGTATGAAACCATCTTTTTTGCTCCGCCGGCTCTGGCGGCAATCGTCTGGCTGGAACTGCAGGGAAAGGGTGCGCTGGGCGCGGGTCAGCCCTATCAGTACGGCCTGCTTTTGCTGTGCGGACTGCTGACGGTGATTCCCCTGTCCCTGTTCGCTTCGGCAGCCCAGAAGGTACCCCTGTTCACCCTGGGCCTGACGGAATACATCAGTCCGACCCTGTCCCTGATCCTGGGGGTCTTCTTCTTCAAAGAACCCTTTGACCGGATCGAGTTCCTGGCGGTGGCCATCATCTGGGTCGGCCTTGTGTTCTTTTCCGTGGGTGAGCTGCGGGAGCAGAGGAAGGCGCAGATACGATAAAGAGGAAAAGAAACTATGGATTCCGGCAGAAGCAACAATAAGATACTGGGCATCCTGGCAGTAACGATCACATCCGTCTGCTATGGACTGGTGCCGTCATTCTCTTTCATTGCCTTTGGGATGGGTGTCGAGACGGAGACCCTGCTCTTCAATAAATTCATGTACGCCTCGGTAATCATGTGGATCTTCCTGCTGATCCGGCATATCAAAGTGCGGTTTTCCAGGCGGGCAGCACTGGACATGGTCATCACCTGCGCCGGATACATCGGCATGTCCACGTCTCTTTACATTTCCTTTGACTACATCTCCGGATCCCTGGCCACCATCGTCAGCTTCACTTTCCCGGCCATGATCGTTGCCATCGAAATGATCACGGGAAAAGAACCGGTGCGGATCGCGAAGATCGCTGCGGTGGTCCTCTCCTTCGGCGGTCTGGTGCTCATCGTCTGGTCGCCGGATATGGGCGGCAACTTCATCGGGATCCTCTTTGCCTTCGGGGCAGCCGTTGGTTACGTGATCTACCTCTTCGGATTGGATATGAAGAGCGTCCGGCAGGAAGACACCTTCGCGGTGGCGGGGTATGTCATGACGTCAGCGGCCGCGGTCAATTTCATCCGCTGTCTTCTCAGCGGGAAGCCCCTGTTTGCAGCCCAGCCGGCCCAGATCGGAATGATGATCCTGCTGTCGGTGGTCTGTGTCTTCATTGCCATCCTCTGTTACGCCATTGGAGTGAAGCTGATCGGCCCGGGCAACGCGGCTCTGGTGAACACATTGGAGCCGGTGCTGGCCTGCATTTTCGGGTATTTCCTGGTGGGAGATGTGCTGACCAGCCGGATGCTGGCGGGAGCGGCCCTGGTGGTGGCGGCAGTGCTGATCACCAATCTGCCCGGGGGAGAGAAAAGGGATACATTGCGGGATTGACCGCAGGGACTCCTGGCTCTATAATTGTATACAGAAATACAATCGGGCCGGAAGAGTATCCGGCTGGCCGGAAGCGCATCCGGCGGAAGGAGTCAGGTATGTCAGAAGTCATGTCATATGCAGAACATTTTGCGAAGATCGTAGAGGATCAGCTGGCGCGGGTGGAGGCGATGAAGAACGCCCACGGCGCCCAGGACCTCGCGTCTAAGGAAACCATCGTCATCGGCACCATCGACGGGGACGGCATCGGTCCCATCATCATGGACGCCTGCCGGCAGATCCTGGAGAAGCTGCTGGAGGTGGAGCTTGCCAGCGGCCAGGTGGAACTGAGAAGGATCGAGGGACTGACCATCGAGAACCGGATCGCGAAAATGGAAACGGTCCCGGCAGAGGTGCTGGACCAGATCCGGCAGTGCGATCTCCTGCTCAAGGGACCCACCACCACGCCGGGAAAGGGCGACGGCAGACCCAATCTGGAGAGCGCCAACGTGACCCTGCGGCGGGAGCTGGATCTCTTCGCCAACGTACGCCCCGTGGCCATTCCGGAGCAGGGCATCGACTGGATCTTCTACAGAGAGAACACGGAAGGCGAGTATGCGCTGGGCAGCCGGGGCGTGGACATCAATGACGACATCAGCATCGATTTCAAGGTGACCACCACCCTGGGGACCACAAGACTGGCCCGGGCAGCCTTTGAATACGCGAAGAACAACGGCAACAAGAATGTATCCATCGTAACCAAGGCCAATATCATGAAAAAGACCGATGGGAAATTCCTGAGTCTCTGTATGGACGTGGCCAAAGATTATCCGGAGATCAAGGTGGACGACTGGTACGTGGATATCATGGCGGCCAATCTCATCAACCCCCTGTTCAACAAGAACTTCAACGTGGTGATCCTGCCCAATCTGTACGGCGACATCATCACCGATGAAGCGGCCCAGATCCAGGGCGGTGTCGGTACGGCAGGCAGCGCCAACATCGGTGACCGCTATGCCATGTTCGAGGCCATTCACGGCTCAGCGCCGCGGATGGTGGCGGACGGCATCGCGGAATACGCCAATCCGGCCAGCCTTTGCAGAGCGGCAGTGATGATGCTGCGGCACGCGGCCATGACGGAGCCCGCGGAAAAGCTGGAGCGCGCTCTGGACGCGGCGGCGGAAGCGCTGGATATGCCGGGCGACGGCACCGGCAATACTGCGGCGGATTTCACGGCTTTCGTACTGGAGAGACTGTAGAAGGAGCGGTAGATCATGGTACGTTATCAGTTCACAGATGAGACAGAGGTCAGCAATGCCCCCATGTCCATGAGCCTTCTGGCCAAGCTGCAGAGGGATATCCTGACGGGCAAATACCGGCCGGGACAGAAGCTGACGGAACAGAATCTCTGCAAGGAATACGGTGTCAGCCGGACCCCCATCCGGGAGGCCCTGCGGCAGCTGGAGACCGATGGCCTGGTGGAGAATATCCTGAACCGCGGGAGCTTTGTCATCGGACTTTCCCGGCAGGATTTCGAGGATATGTTCGAGCTGCGCAAGGCTTATGAGATCCAGGCGGTGCGGTGGGCCATCGAGCGCATCACCGAGGAAGAAATGGACCGGCTGGAGGAAACCTTTGAGTTCATGGAATTCTATACCATGCGGGGAGATCTGGACAAGATGCTGGTGATCAACGCCGGCTTCCACCAGGTGATCTATGAGGCGTCCCATAACCGGATGCTGCAGAAGACCCTGACCCAGTATCAGACTTTCCTGAAGTACCGGAGCATGGATGAAGAATACGGCGCAAACTATCTGACCACGGTGCTGGAAGAGCACCGGGCCATCTTCAAGGCCTTCATCGATAAGGACGTGAAGGCCGGCGCCGAGGCCATGGAGCGGCACATCAACCGGGCCAAGGAGCGCCGGTGCGGCTGATGGAAAGCCCGGGCGATGACTGCAAAGGCAGGCCGTCTATGACGGAACAGAGATACGACGGAGAAGGAATGGAGCGATAGAATGAAACTGATCAAACTGGTCCCGGCGCTGGAGCTGGGCAATAAACTGAATGTAGACGTGATGGATCTGCCCGGAGGCCCGGAGCCGGACCTGCCGGCGGGCCTGGGCGTTTTTCCGGAGACGGCAGCGGGCGAAGAAGCGGGAGCCTTTGGTACCCTTTCGGACGACTGGCGCAAGCGGTGCGGGATCACCCTGGAATACGCGCCCCGGGATATCCGGGACCTGAAGGACCGGGACATGGATCTGCAGGCTATGCTGGATTATTACCGGGAAAAGGTCTACAACCTGGTCCGGATCAACATTTCCCAGGACTGGGCCTGTGTCTCCGGCATGGAGGAAGTGATGTCCATCGTCGCGAAACATCTGGAAGTATAACGATAAGAATGTAAGATATGATGAGAATATAAGGTATGCGGAGGAAATAAGAAAATGGTCAGATTACATGATGGCGGCGTTTATCTGGTGAACGGAACAGACCTGGTTCCGGCCCGGGAAGCGGCCGCGGCAGAAGCGAAGTACGGAATCAAGCTGGATCAGGAAACGGCCCGGCAGGGAACCATCGCATGGTCGATCCTGTCGGCCCACAATAAGTCGGAGGACATGGCGCATCTGAAGATCGGATTCGATGCCATGGCATCTCACGACATCACTTTCGTGGGGATCATCCAGACTGCCCGGGCTTCGGGCATGGAACGGTTCCCGATCCCCTATGTCCTGACCAACTGCCACAATTCCCTGTGCGCAGTGGGCGGGACCATCAATGAAGATGACCATGTCTTCGGCCTTTCCGCCGCCAGAAAGTATGGCGGGATCTTCGTGCCGCCCCATATCGCTGTCATCCATCAGTACATGCGGGAAGCCATGGCGGGCTGCGGCAAAATGATTCTGGGTTCGGACA